>JAGQJP010000448.1 GCA_020430585.1 Myxococcales bacterium
GTACAAACCGATCGCCCGCTTCTCGATGGTCTCGTCCTTCGTCTTCTTGCTGGTGGGGCCGTTGCCGCTGATGAATCACCTCGGACGGCCGCAGCGCGGATTCCTGATGCTGGTGACACCGAATTTCGCCAGCGCGATGGCGGGGTTCGGCTATATTTACCTGATCTTGCTAGCGATTCTCCTGTTGGCGATCTGGTTCGAGTTCCGCAGCGACCTGATCCAGCGCAGCAAAGACGGCGGCGTCCTCGGGCTGTTCCTCAAGGTGATCCTCCTCGGCCAGCTGCGTCTGAACGACGAGACGCGGACGATCGATCGTCGGGCGGTGCGCGTGATCATGGCGATCGGCATTCCGATCGCCTGCTTCCTCGGCTATGTGGGCTTTCTCTTCGGCTCGATCAAGGCCAATCCGTGGTGGTCGACGCCGATGATGTTCATGATCTTCCTGCTCTCGTCGATCGTTTCCGGCATCGCGGTGATCCTCTTCTTGTACACGGTCATCATGAAATGGCGCGGGACCTCCGTCGACCTCTTCTGCGTCCAATCGCTGGCCCGCTATCTGTGGGGGTTCATGATCATCGCGGTCTTCACCGAGCTGCTCGAGGTGCTGACGATCGCCTACGAGCAGTCGCGCGAATGGAACATGCTCTACATCTTGATCACCGAGAAGTTGTTTTGGACGTTCGTCGTGATGCAGATCTCGATCGGTTCGGGGATCCCCTTCGTCCTGCTCGGCGTGAACGCTCTGGTGCGCCTCAAGCCCCGCGTCTCGATCGCCTTGATCTTCATTTCGAGCGCGCTGCTTTTGATTCAGGTGATGTTCATGCGCTGGAACGTGGTGATCGGCGGGCAGCTACTCTCGAAGAGCGGCCGCGGCTTCATCAGCTACGTCCCCGACATCTGGGAGAAGGAGGGACTGCTGATGGCGCTCTTCATCTTGACGATCCCCTTCGTCGCCCTCGGCCTGTTCCACAAGGTCGTCCCGATCTTCCCTCCGCCCCATCGCTCGCAGGTCGAAACCCGCTAGTTCATCCGAAGACGGACGCTTTCGGCGATCTCTGCGCCGACTTGCGCGACGTTGTGCACGACGTTCCCGTTCCGTCTGGGCGTGCGCCGCTGCGCCTCGTCGTACGCCACCCGGTTGCTGCGCCGCCGCAGCTCGTGGAGTCGGTCGCCGGCGTGCCGCGGTGCGAGTCGCCGAGGCGCGAGTCGCCGCGGTGCGATCGTTCGGGCGCGCGCTACATCGCGCGAGTCCCTGGTGGCGAGGTCGAGGTCGGTGACGACTTTCGCGCAGAGACGCTCGAGCGCGCGCCCGACGTGCTCCGATGCTGAGGGTCGGCGTCACCACGCGGAGCTTCGTGGGGGTCGCGGCGGTCGACGTGCGCCGCTCGTCCGACGCGGCTGCGGGTGTCCTCGTCCGACGCGGCTGCGGGTGTCCTCGTCCGACGCCGCTGCGGGTGCCGCTCGTCGGCTCTGAAGAGCCACGCTAGAAACGGACGCGCTCGAGGGGGAGATCGTGGCGGCGAGAGCGCCAAGGCGGCCAGAGCGCCAAAGGAGGGAACGGGGTGCTAGTTGTCTTTGGCGCCCTGGGTGATCCA
>JAGQJP010000449.1 GCA_020430585.1 Myxococcales bacterium
CGACCTTGCTCCCGACGACCTCGATGGTCACCGTTCCAAGCTCGCTCAGCGCCGGCGGGCTCGGCAGCGTGTATTCTCTCAGCTCGGCAGCGCCGATCACGTTCAGCACGTCGGTTTGGGGATTGCAGTAGCCGAGCTGCCGCAGAAACGGCCCGTAGAACGAGATGTCGCCGCAGATCGCATAGGTGTTGAGCTGCGGTCGCTTCCATCCGTTCGTGCTCGCATCGAAGCGCGAGGCGACGCGGAAATAGGCGAAGGGAATCAGGAAGGCGTTGAACTCGATCGTGAAGCCCTGCTCGTTCTGCATCGTCAGCAGGCCTCCGTCGTACTCGACCTCGAGCGGAAACCGCACGCGGGACCCGGGATCGACGACCGTCTTGTTCTCGACGCCTTCGAGCGTCCCGCCGATGCCCCAGGCGATCGCCTTCGTGCCGTCGCCCTCGACGAGGCCGATCAGGTAGTGGATCGAGTCGAAGCCGATCTGATTGAAGCTCGGAAGAATCGCAGGCAACGGTGCGGCCAGACGCGAAAGCTCGAAGGTTTGCCCCGTCTTGCCGATCTCGCTGGGCACCGTGAGCGAGCCGCTGTCGTTCGTCGCCGGGACGTCGAAGGTGAAGGTCTTGTCGAAAGTGCCGCCGACGGTGCCCCCGCTGAAGGCGAGCCCGTCGCGCTCGAAGTCGACGAGGTAATTGCCTTTGATCGTCACCGTCAACGTCCCGCCCGTCGGGCCGACCCAACGTCCCCGCGGGATGATCGTGACGAAGCGGCGGTCCCCAGAGATGTCGATCCGAGCGTCGTTGGCGGGCGTAATCGTAACCGTCAGGCTCGCCGAATCGAGCCCCGCCAGGCGTGTGTCCCCGTTCTCTCGCAAGAAGAGCGAGAAGCCGAGGGGTTGGTTCGCCTCGATCTCGCTCGGCGGTTCGGCGAGGAAGGCGCCGAAGTTGGTGGTGAAGAGCAGCTCGACGGCATCGGAGGGCAGCGTCTCACCCGTGGCCGTGCGGCAGCGCGCGTCGCGATTCGCCACGGGGCGTAGACAGAGATCGTAGGGCAGGCTGAAGATCCGACCGTTCTCTCCGGCGACGACGATCTGCTCCCGGCCGAGGGCGACCGAAGCGTTGAGGTCGTTGCGTGGCTCGTCGATCAGCTGGATCGACCAGCGCAGGGTCCCATCCTTCTTCAAGACGTAGAGCCGCCCGTCACCGCCCGCGACGTAGACGTTGTCGTCGCCGTCCACGGCGGGCGAGGAGCGGATCGGATCCTGTGTGTCGAAGGCCCAGCGCAGCGCGCCGTTGGTCGGATCGAGGGCGTAGACCGTCCCGTCGGCGCTCGCCTGGATAATCGTGCCGTCCGAGAGCTGGGCCGGCGAGGCGTAGACGTGGTCTCGCGTGCCGAAGCTCCACTTCTGCTCACCGCTCTGGCTGTCGAAGGCGTAGACGAAGCCGTCGAACGAGCCGACGACGACCATCGAGCCCGGCCCGGTCCCGGTGAGCATCGGCGAGGCGGCGACGGAGCCCTTCGACGCCGCGTCCCACTTCTTCGTGCCATCGCTGCCGTCGATGCAGAAGACGTTGCGCCCGCCGAGGAGGAAGTTGTTGCCGATATAGATCAGGTTCGTCGTCGGATCGACTGCGGGCAGCGACCAGGTCTGGTCCGGGGTCTTGTGGAACCATTTGACCGTCAACGAATCGGGGTCGATCGCGTAGGTCCTGAAATTGTCGTTGGGCACGAGCAGCGTGCCATCGGGGCCGATCGCCACGTTCCCTTCGAACCAGTTGATCAGGCCGCCGGTCTCGCTCGCCAGATCGGCCTGGAACGTCTTCGGGTCGTTGGTCGGATCGGCGCGGTCGAGGAGGTAGAGCGTACCGTCGCCCGAACCGAAGATCACCCTGCCGTTTTTGTCCAGGAGCGCCGACGAGTCGATGATCTCGCCGGTCAGCTTCTCCCAGAGCTTGTTGCCGAGCTTGTCGATCGCATAGAAAATGCGGTCCGCCGAGCCGATGTAGACCGTGCCGTCACCGCCGATCACGGGCGTCGAGAAGATCCCTTTCCCCGTCTGGAACTGCCAGGGCGCGCGTCCGCTGTCCTGCGGTCTCACCGGGCTGCGACCGTTCTGCAGCGCGTTGCGCCGGAACTTCGGCCAGGGGCTCTGCGGATCGAGGGGCACCTGGTAGCTGAACTCCGTCGGCGGCTCGTACAGGTCGACCGTCGCGTCCACCCCGCCGGTCGCGTCCACGCCGTCGGAGGAGCTGACATCGGTGACGAGCACCGTATTGTCGCGCGCACAGGCGCTCGCGAGCAGAATCGAGAGGGCGACGAGGATGTGGGAAAGTCGACGATGAGAGGCGTTGAGCGGCGTCATTTCGTGCTCCTTCTTGCGTCGGTGAAGCGGGTTCCGGCTTGATTGGATTCTACCTATCCAGGTATACTAAATCATCGGTTCAGGCAACCAACACTGTATGAAAAACGATTGCCCGAGGAACGCATGAACGCAAAGCGTGTGCTGACGACTCTTCTCTGGCTCTTTCTGCTGCTGAGCTTGGGGTTCCAATCCGGTGCGTGCAACAATGTGCCGGTCAAGGCGATCTCCGGGACCTTCTCCGTTCAGAACGAGGTGACCGATCGCCGGCCCGAGATCCCGAAGATCGACATCCTCTGGGTGATCGACAACTCGAACTCGATGTGTGAAGAGCAGATCAACTTGACGAAAAACTTCGAAGCCTTCATCAAGGGCTTTACGGAGACGATCCAGGCGGACTTCCGCATCGCCGTCGTGACGACCCACGCGACGGGCGTCGACGGCGGAAAATTCCAGGTCACCCAGGGGCAGTACGAGACCTGCTCCCGGCAATATACCTTCGACTGCACGAAGGATACGGCGGGCGACGCCCTCTGCGAAGCCCAGTTCGGCCCCGGCTGGAAGTGCTCGTACGCGGGCTCGATTCAGAAGTACTCGAACGGAAAGGTGAACTCGACCTGTATTCGGCGCTGCGGCGACGATCAAACCTGCAACGCCGAGTTCAGTGACGGCCAATATTTCTGCTTGAACAAGGCGACGTTCAACACGCCGACCGACTTCTCGTCCTGCAACCTGGTGACGGATACGACCAAGTGCGATGGCGTGGACGCCTCGCTCGGATTCATCACGAACAATACGCCCGACATCAAGAAGGCCTTCGAGTGCATCGCGACGGTCGGGACGACCTCGGACTCCGACGCGCAACTCGAGATGGGGCTTCTCGCGGCGAAGCTGGCCCTCGACAAGAACGGCAAGAACGGCACGCAAGCGACGAACTTTCTCCGCGACGATGCGTTCTTGGCGATCATCATGGTCTCGGACGAAGACGATTGCTCGATCAAAGAGGGCGAGAAGTTCACCGAAGACGAGCTGCGCCATTGCGGTTTCGTCAACGAGAAGCTCGAGCAGGTCGGCGAGTTCGTGAAGTTCTTCAAACGACTCAAGAAGGACCCCGGTAAGGTGATCGTCGCCACGATCGCGGGCGAGGCGAAAATCGATGGCACGAACCCGAGCGATCCCGGTTTCAACCTCGACCCGCGCGTGATCCAGGAGCGCGACGCCTACCTGACGACGAAGCAGATGCCCAATGAAGAAGGGGCCTACATCTGCGTTTCGGACAACGGCCGTGCCGACTTTGGCCGTCGCTATCGCGAGCTCGTCGACAAGTTCGGCTCGAACGGGGTCTTCGCCAACATCTGTGACAATGACTTCGGCCCAGCGCTGCAGCTGATTGCGAAGAAGATCATCGACATCTTCGCCGGCTCCTGCCTCTCGCGTCCGA
>JAGQJP010000045.1 GCA_020430585.1 Myxococcales bacterium
CGCGTGCCCGGCGCGCTGGTTCGGGGCCATCGACTGCGGCGCCGGCATCTGCGACGGTGTCGGCTGTGGGCGAGGTGGGCTCTGCCTCTGTTGGAACACCGGGCTCGCCGAACCGGCCTGATTCAGCCCGCCACCGAGTGATGTCGGACCGCTCGGCCCCTGCGGCGCGCCAGGATTGAACTGCGGCCCCGGTCCGCCGGGTTGCGGGCCTCTGACCAGGGGCGGAGCGGACAGATTCGCATGGGGCGGAATCGTCGCCTGGGAGTTGATGTCGGGGCGAAACGCCGGGCCCGGGCTCGGGGACGGAGTCGGCGCCGAGGCAATCGCCGGCTGCGGTGTCGACGAGACAACTGGGGTCGGCGTCGGCGTCGGCGTCGCCTGCGGCCGCGGCGAAGGCGGCATCGGCGCTTGCGCCACGGGCGGTCGCGGTGCTGGTGGAGCCGCGTTCAGCATCTCGTCGGTGATCGCGGGCATCGCGACGGTGGCCTCGGCGTTCTCCTCGGTGGGAGCGGTCATCGTCGACTTCTTCGACTGCTCGACCTGCTGTAGCAACGAGTCGAAGTCCGGGGGAGCCGACATCACGAGCGTGCGCTCGGGCTCCTTCTCGAAGCCGAGGTCCGGAACCCCGCTGCCCGGTTTGTTGAGATTCGGAAGTTGGGCCGGCATGCCGATCATCGTCTTCTTGATCGCGCTCTGCGGCGAGGACACCTGGGGCGTCGTCGGCGTGGGCCGCGGCGGAGTCGATGTGCTCGGGGCGGACGGCCGTGGAGTCGAGGGCGCCTGTGGGGCGCGCGGTTGCGGCGCCGATTGAGAGGGCGTCGGTCGCGGCGCGCCAGTGGGGCGCGGCTGCGGCACGCCACCCGGGTGCGGCGAGGACGAAGAGATTCCAGCGCTCGGCCGCATCGGACGGCTCGAGCTCGGCGAGGTCGGCTTGGGCGACGCGCCAGGAACGACCGGCGCGTATCCGACCATCGTCTTCTTCGAATCGTCGGGCGCCGATGGTGGCGCGGAGCTCGCCGGCGTCGGCCCGCCGGTGCTCATCGAGCGGGGGGGTGTAGGCCTGCGCGGTGGCGGTCCCGCGGGCGCACCGCCCTGCTTCGGAAAGACGACCGGCATTCCGATCATCGTCTTCTTCACGCCCTGCTGAGGACGCTTCTGTTTGCCGGTCTGCCGCGCGATCTGTTGGAGCTTCGAGACCTGCTTGGTGGTCATGATCACCGTGGTCTCGTTGTCGTCTTCGTCGTCTTCGTCGTCCGGTGGCGCCATCGCGTCCAGCCGGCTCTCGTCCGTATCGTCTTCGGGAGGGGCTGCGGTATACCCGAACTCTAGGTCGTCCCGATGCATGGCGTGCGCCTCCTTTGGCTACCCTTGTCCAACTCTCGCGGTTCGGTGTTCGGACGTGTCTTCGCCTGGGGAAAGTTCGAAAAAACCACGTCGTATCGCACTCTCAGGGTGCCATTGTACGAGATAACATATAGAAAAGCAACATTATTACCCTGACGAAAAAAGTTGTTCAGCGGTCCGATTTTGGTGACAATGAGAGCCGATCGATGATCGATCGAGCTCGTCGCGGCCGCTCCGCGAACAAGCCCGAAAATTGACGAAAACCGACCGGAAATAAAGGTTTTGTGATGGCGGACAAGCGCGTGAGAATCCTCCTGGCCGACGACGACATCGAGCTGCTTCAGATCGTGAAGCGAAAGCTGGGTGAGCAAAAACGGTACGAGCTCCTCGAAGCGAACAACGGCGAAGAGGCGCTCACGCTGGTCCTCGAGGAGCATCCCGATCTGATCGTCCTCGACGTGATGATGCCGAATCTCAATGGCTGGGAGGTCTGCAAGTACGTCAAGACCAAGCCAGAGCTCGACGACATCGGCGTGATCATGCTGACGGCGATCGGGCCCAACCTCAACGAGCTTACCTCACCCCTTTACGGCGCCGACGATTACCTGGACAAGCCCTTCAATTTCACCGAGCTGGAAGCGAAGATCGAGAAGGTGCTGCGCGACCGCGGCAAGCTCTGAGTGCCACGTCGAGCTCCCAGCGTCGCTCACGGCCAAGCTCCCGCACACCGCCGCTTTTCGTCAGGCAGCTCGCTAATTGGCGCGTAGGAATCGGGCGGATTCTTTGTACATCGAATCGCTCGGCGGCAGGATCAGGATCACCTGACGGTAGAACACGCGAGCCTTCGCCGGGTCGGAGGTGGCCTTCGCTTTGTCGAAGTAGACTTTCGCCTTGGCTCGGATACGCGAGTACAGCGCGTTGGCTCCCGAGTGCGAGCCGTTGTACTTGAGGGCGATCTTGGCGTATCGCGCCGAGAATTGCAATCGGTTCAAACCGTAGAGGTTCGACGCCTGGCGGTAGTTCAGGTCGGCGAGCTTCGAGCGAATGCGCCCCTGGTATTTCCCCGTGACGCCCTTGTCGTTCGTGAGCGCACGGGCATAGGCCTGGATTGCGCCGAGGATGTTACCCGACGACTCAGCTGACTTCGCGGCGCTGTAGTTGGTTTTGAACGAGCGGATTCGGTCCAACAGAGAGCTCGCCCGCGACTGAACCTTCGAGCGGCGCTTGGCTACGCGAGCCAGGATGCCGATCGCCGCGTCGAAGTGGCCCGAGTTGTATTGGGCGAGCGCCTTGGCGATCGCTTTCGCTCCGCCGGGCTCACGATCATGATCGCGATCGCGCTGTGGCTTCGGTTTTGGCGTCGGTTTCGGCGTCGGTGTCGGCGTCGGCGTGGGTGTCGGCGTCGGTGTCGGCGTCGGTGTGGGTGTCGGCGTCGGCGTGGGTGTCGGCGTCGGCGTGGGTGTCGGCGTCGGTGTCGGTGTCGGTGTCGGCGTCTTCGTCAGATTCTGGGCGATCTGCGTCAGATAGGGCTGGGCTTGGGTCTGTAGCTCGGGATGCTTCTGCATCAACTGCGCCAGCACCATCGACGCCTGGTTGTATTTCTTTTCGGCGAGCAGCTTTTTGACTTCCGAGAACTTGTCGCCCTTGAGCGACCCGGTCTGTGCTTTGACCGTCGCCAGCAACTTCTGGGCATCTTCGTAATAGGCGCTCTCGACGGGGATCTGTGCCAACAGCGACGACGCGCGGGTGTAGTTCTTCTTGCTGACCTCGCTCTGGGCGTTGTCCATCAGGACCTTCTCGGTCTTGGCGTTCTTCGCTTTGTTACTGTTCTTCTTGGCTTTTTTTCGCAGCGCATCGGACGTCTTGTCGTTGTCGATCACCTTCTGATACTTGGCGATCGCCTCGTCCCATTCCCGCTTGGCGAGATGTTTTTCGGCCTGCGAGAAGAGCTCTTCCGCCGTTGGGGCCTCGTCGGTCTTGTTCTTGTCCGAGGTCGAGCTGCTGCCGCCCCAGGGCAGGATCTTGATCCCGACGACACGGTCCAAAACGATCACGGTGCCGCCCGCGAGAATCAGCAGGACCACGAAGATCACAGCGATCTTCAGCCCCTTGCCCTTCTTGGGTGGAGCGTCGAGGTCGCTGAAGTCGTCGGCGGGCGCTTGTTGCTGCTGTTGCGGCGGAGCCTGTTCCATGCCCGGCACGCCTTGGGGCCAATCGGCCCCCGCCGGCTTCTGCGGTTGGCTCGCCTTGCCGATCGAGACGTATTGCATGACCGTCGTTCCGATCTCGATCTGGTGCCCATCCTGCAGAAAGATCTCGCCGACCCGCTCGCCGTTGATTTTCGTGCCGTTGCCGCTTCCCAGATCGATCAGCTTGAAGCCTTCCGCCGTGCGACGAATCTGAAAATGTTTGCGTGAGACCGACGGGTCATTGAGGACGATGCCGCAATCGAGACCGCGGCCGATCAGGACGTCATCCGAATCGAGGGGAAACTCTCGCCCTTGGTCGACGCCGTAGACAACCTTCAACAGGGCCTTCACGGCAGCGCCGCCGCCGTCGGACGCCATCGCGCCGCCATCGACTGCCGTGCGCTCCACGTTGTTGCTCATATGCCTCGTCTCCGATGAAGTATTGGGAATCGTTCGACCAACTCTATTTTGCAGTATAAGAAACCGCCGAAAAAACGCAAGGACCACATTGGGCTGGTTCTTTCGGTGCCGCGTGTTGAATTTTTTTCGGATGTCTTCGATAATCAGTGGCTCGTATCTTTGGTGGAGCGCGCGATGACTTCTCGAAAAGCGCGACGCTGGCTTGCGCTGGCCTTCGTTGCACTGACAGTCGTGGCCTGCAAACGCAGCCCGCAATTGCCGCACAAGCAGCGGCCAAAATCGGAGCCGATCGTCTTCGAACCGATCGTCTCCGCCGTCTCCCAGACGCTGCGAACGATGCCGAGCTTGCCGCCCGGCACGGGGACATTGCGCGTCGTCGTGCAGAACCGGGTCGAAGGGGTTTCCATCGATGTGACCGCGAAGGTGCGGTTGTACTTCCATCCCCTCGACCGGAAAGAGGGGAACGTCCTCGAATTCTCGGCCGGTGGTGCGATCCGTCTGCCCGCCGGGCGCTACCGCGTCGATGTTCGGTACGAGGTGACGCGGCTCGTGCAAGGGCGCGGCCGTCTCGTGACGCTGCGGGTGCACGAGCGCGTCGAGCATCAGATTCAACTGCGATTGAGTTACCGGTTCGACACGTTCAACTTTCAGCTCACCAATCTGGGGCGGCCGGTCGCGCCGCGCAGCGTGATCCAGGTCTTTCGCGCCGGAGACCTGGACAAGAAGGAGCAAAAGCCCCTCGTGCAGCAGCCTGGCAGCGCGCCGGTGATCCTCCCCGCCGGCACCTACGATCTGCGCCTGATCTTTCGCGAAGCGAACGGGCTCTCGTCGACGAAGTCGATCACGGACTTCATCGTTCGCGGCGAGCTCAAGACGATATCCCGCACGCTCGACTTCGACTATTCCGTCGGCACGCTCCGTGTCAAGGTGACCAATCGTAACCAGGACGTGAGCAAGAAGTGTCGCATCGCGGTCTATCGACTGACCGACGTCGGCGCGAACCAAAAGCCGACGTCGGCGCCGATGTGGAAAGGCGTCGCCGGTGAGGTCACGACGCTCCCTGCCGGGACCTACGCGGTTTGGGTGCACTATCAGGAGCCCGATGGCGAGCTGCTCAAGGGTGAGCAATGGGTCAAGCCCGTCACCGTGCGCGGACGCTATCAATCCGAAGAGCTCGCGGTGACGTTCAATCTGAGCTGGGGAGAGGTGGTCTTTCGGGTGCGCGAGGGGCTGCGGGATGTCAACGAACAGACGCGGGTCTTCGTCTTCCACTCGAGGGA
>JAGQJP010000450.1 GCA_020430585.1 Myxococcales bacterium
CGCGGCAAGGACGAAGTCGGTGAGCTGGCGCAGAGCTTCAACCAGATGAGCGGCGACCTCGAGACGTACAAGCAGACGCTGATCGACGAGACGGCGATCCGCTCGAACCTGAGCCGCTATCTCTCGCCGGATCTCGTCGAGCAGATCGTCGCTCACAAACAGCAGCTCGCCCTCGGCGGCGAGCGACGCGAGGTGACGGTGCTCTTCGCCGACGTCGTCGCCTTCACGCCGATGGCCGAGAACCTGCCGCCCGAGACGATCGTCAAGATCCTCAACGAGCTCTTCACCTACCTCACCGAGATCATCTTTCGTCACGGTGGCACGGTGGACAAGTTCCTCGGGGACTGCGTGATGGCGGTCTTCGGCGCGCCGAACGCCCACGACGACGACCCCCTTCGCGCGGTCCGCGCCGCCGAGGAGATGATGAGCTGGCTCGACGTCGGGAACACGCGCTGGGAATCGCAGATCGGGGCCAAGCTGGCGCTCGGGATCGGGATCAACACGGGCGAGGCGGTGGCGGGTAATATCGGCTCGGAGAAGCGCATGGAGTACACGGTGATCGGCGACGCCGTCAACATCGCCGCGCGCCTCGAGAGCTTGGCGCAGCCGGGGCAGATCGTGCTCACGAAGGCGACGATGCAGCGGATCGAGGACGAGATCGATTGCGTCTCTCTGGGCGAGCGCGATCTGTTCGGCCGCAACCGCCCGGTGGAGCTGTTCGCCGTCGATCTCTGACGACGGCCCCAACGAGACGGATGGAGCGATGTCGACACAGACGAATCTGAGAGTAGGGCAGCTGATCGACGACCGCTATCGCGTCGACTCGATCCTCGGCGTCGGCGGGATGGGAACGGTGTTCCACGGCGTGCACCTGAAGCTCAACCGCCCGGTGGCGATCAAGATGATCCACGCCGCGATGGCGAACGACCAGAACCGCGAACGCTTCTATCGCGAGGCCCAGGCGATGGTCAGCTTCTCCCACCCTGGGGTGGTCACGGTCTTCGACTACGGCAGCCACGAGGGACAGCTCTTTCTGGTGATGGAGTTCCTCGAGGGGCGCTCGCTCCGCGAGGTGCTCAAGGCCGATGCACCGCTCGCCCTCTCGCGCACGGTCGAGCTGATGCGCCAGTTCTGCGACGCCCTCGACTCGGCCCATCGCGCCGGGTTGGTGCATCGCGATCTGAAGCCGGACAACCTCGTGATCTCCGTCGACAACCAGGGGCGCGAGCGGCTGAAGATCATCGACTTCGGTCTGGCGATCGAACGCGGCAGCACCGACGATCTCAACGACGGCGGCCAGATCCTCGGCACGCCGCGCTACATGTCGCCCGAGCAGGTGCGCAATCTGCCGCTCGACGCCCGCTCGGACATCTACGCCGTCGGCGCGATCTTCTACGAGCTGCTGTGCGGCACGCCGCCGTTTTTCGGCGACTCGGAGTTCGACATCGTCCTCAAGCACGTCGAGGAGATCCCCGAGAAGCCGTCGGCGCGGCGACCCGACTTGCGGATCCCCGCCGAGCTCGAGGCGCTGGCGCTCTGGATGCTGGCCAAGGATCCGGCGTCGCGGCCGGCGACGATGGGGTTGGTGCTTCAGCAGCTCGAGGCGGCGAATCGCGCGCTCCACCCCGATCAGCGCAAGGAGTCCCTCAAGGGCGTCGCCCGCAGCGAGCGGCTGGGAGAGGTGGCGACGGCGCCCGCGGCCGATCCGACGCTCGTCACGCCGAGGGCATCCGCGGCCGACGACGCGCGGCTCCCGGTCTATCTCGTCGCCAGCGAGAGCGCGGCGAACGCCTTGGCGAGCCTGCTGACGCCCCACGACTTCGAGTTGCACGGGCCCGCTTCGGTCGCTACGCTGTTGCCTGTGCTCGTCGCACCGAATTCGGCGGTCGTCGTCGTCGATCTGCGGGAAGAGGGCGCCGCGCTGTTGGACCAGCTCGTGCCCGTTCTGCGCGGCGGAGCGTTCAACGGCAACCCGGTGTTGCTGATCGGCTCGGCTCACGACGTGGCGATGACGAACCGCGCGGTGGAGCTGGGCGTGGCGGGTTTCGTACCAGAGTCGGCGATGGTCGCCAGTCTGCCGAAGTTGTTGCGCCGAACGATGAAGCGGTTGGCGAAGCTCACCTCGTGAGCACCCCGCGAGGGGCCGAGCCGCGTCGCTTGGGATAGAGGACGAACGTATGCGTATTCGATGGTGGTGGTGGCTCCTTCTTTTCACGTTTCCCGCGCGCCTCTTCGCCGAGGGCCAGAACCAGCTCGGCTTCGAG
The DNA here is from genome assembly GCA_020430585.1 of Myxococcales bacterium. Taxonomy (GTDB): domain Bacteria; phylum Myxococcota_A; class UBA9042; order JAGQJP01; family JAGQJP01; genus JAGQJP01. The sequence continues at coordinate 2,265 of JAGQJP010000450.1, forward strand.
CACCGCGTGCACGAGTCGACGCTGATCGACGTCGACGTCGTGAGCGCCGGCGAGGTGATCCTGATCCTCGTCGGCAACGACCAGCCGCAGGGGATCGCGCCGATCCTCGTCGATGTCTACGGGCCCGACGGCACGCCCGTCTCCGGTTCGCCGTTCACGATCACGCCCGAGACCCCCGGCTTTCTGCGGCAAGGAGATGTCGTGCCGCCCTACAAGCCGGCGAGCGCCCTACAGATCACGGCGACCGAGGTCGGGACCTACAGCATCGTCTTCGACAACACGGGCGGCGACTACGTCTACCCGCTGGAGATCACCGTCGCGCCGAGCGGCGCCGCCACGATCGATCCGAGCACGCCACCCGACGGCGGACGGGTCCACAGCCAGAGCTGGCGACTCTCGACCAAATCGAGCCAGCACATCAACCTCTTCGCTCGCGTGCCGTTGACCGAGAGCGCGGACACGCTCTATCGCATCGAGCTCAACGGCGTCCAGGCGTTGGATTGGACCGCGGTGGCCAACCGCATCGGGCTGCCGGTGAGCCCGCTGCTCTCGGCGCCGGGGTTTCCGCCGCCATGTCCGCCCTTCGCCTCGCTCCTCGGCGGCGTCTGCTTGCCAGCGGCGCCACCGGACTTCTCGCTCTACCTCAACCGTCCGAAGCTGGCCGCTCCGCAGTCGATCAAACCGCAGATCAGCAACGCCGTGATCGAGGGGCCATCGCCATACTGTCCCGTGCTGGTTCCCGACGCGCCGAACACGCTGATCTTCGAGAGCAACGTCGAGGGTAGCGTCTACGTCTATCTCGACACGAACAAGGACGGCAGCTTCGACCCCTACAGCGAGGAGCTCGTCGCGGTCGGCGAGGTCTCGATCGGTGAGAACGTGCTGCCGCTTCCGGGCAACGCGATCGACGGAGCGCCGATTCCGCCGGGCGACTACCAGCTGAAGATCGTCCTGCGCGCCGGGGAGCTGCACCTGCCGCTGCTCGACGTCGCCGCGCTCGACCCCGGGCTGCGCATCTTTCGTCTCCTCCCCGGAACGCCGGGCGGCGTCTCGACGGCGCTCTACTGGAACGACAGCTTCGTCAACGATCGGCCGGTCCGCGTCTTCCCCGAGGACGCCTCGCAGAGCGGCGTCCTCAGCGGCGATCCCGCGGCGAGCGAGCCGATCTGCAGCATCGAGAGCAACGGCGCGTCGGTCAACGCGCACTGCTGGCCCTTCGACGGCGGCGTCGGCGATCAGCGCGCGATCGACAGCTGGGTCGTCGCCGACGAGACCTCGTTGGTGCTGACGGCGACGGTGATCGATCCGAACGCCGACGACGACCAGGACGGCCTGACCAACGGCGAGGAGTGCGCGCTCTTCGGCACCGACCCGCAGAACGCCGACACCGACCACGGCGGCGTGGACGATGGCACCGAGGTCGACGTCGACCAGACCGATCCCCTCGACGGAGGGGATGACCGGATCTGCTCCAACGGCAAGCTCGACGGCGATGAGACCGACCTCGACTGCGGTGGAAGCTGCAGTCCCTGCGCCGACGACAAGATCTGCCTCGTCGACGAGGATTGCGAGTCCGGGTTCTGCGATGCGGGCTTCTGCAAGACGCCGGTTTCGGTGGTCGAGTACTGTCCGAACGCGACCAACCCCGACGACTGCGACGACGACGGCATCCCCAACGTTCTCGAGGACGCCAACGGCAACGGGATCGTCGATCTCGGCGAGAGCGATTTCGACAACCCCGACAGCGACGGTGACGGCCTGCCGGACGGGCTCGAGGACGCGAACCACAACGGGGTTCAAGACCCAGGCGAGTCGAGCCCGCTGACCTTCGATGCGCTCAAGGTTCGCGGCGGCGGTGGCTGTCAACTCGCCTCGTGGTCTCGCCCGTCACCATCGGCGCTGTGGCTGCTCTGGCTACTTTTCGCCGCGTTTCTCGCGCAGCGGGTGGCTCTTCGAGGCCGCGGACGACGCCGAGGCCTGGGATGTCTGCTGATCGCGCTGAGCCTGCTCTGGCTCGGCTGCGCGGGACCTTCCCACGACGAGGAGCGGGACGCGACGGCGGACGCCAGCGGCGTCGGCGACGCCGGGGATCTCGTCGATCGGACGCCCGATCTGACGGCGTCGTCGGACACCGATCGGAGTGAGCCCGACGGCGTCGGCTCCTCCGACGGCAGCGACGGCGGCGACACGGCGAACGAGGACACGCTCGGGAGCGACGGCGCGGCGGATCTCGTCGACGGCCTCGGGGTGGATGCGCTGGGCGACGGAACGGCCGACGACCTCGACGACGGCTCGAGCGGCGACGACCTCGACGACGGCTCGAGCGGCGACGACCTCGACGACGGCTCGAGCGGCGATGGCGTCGGCGACCCGGATCTCCTCGCCCCCGACCTCGCCGAGACCCAGAAGGACTCCGATGGCGTGCCTCCGACGATCGTGCTCGTCACCCCGGCGAATGGGCGCGAGCTGGGGCCACGCCAGCGGATCATGATCGTCTTCAGCGAGTCGATGGACCCCGACGCCCTCACGCTGGGTGGCGGCATCGGCAGCGGCGCGACGGCGACCTGGTTCACCACCGTCGTGCCGAACGACACCGTGGTGCTCTCGCCGACGAACGCCGACTGGGGCTCGGTGCTGAGCGTGACGATCGACGGCACGGACGTCAGCGGGACCCAGCTGGCGAGCGCGACCTTCAGCTATTTTGCGTTCCCGGCAAATCTGCCGACGATCAAGGTTCCGCTCCAAGCCTTTCGCGTCTCGGACGACGACGGCGGTCGGACGACGGCGATCACGGCGCAACAGGTCGACGCCTGGACCAAGAAGGCGAACGAGATCTACGCCGTCGCGGGGGTCGAGTTTCTCTTCGACCCGAATGATCCGAACGACTTCATCGAGATCCAGAGCACGCTGATCAACCAGTTGGGCGGCACGAGCGATCCGCAGTGGATCGCCGAGCGCGACGCCGCCAATCTCGAAGCCTCCAAGCACACCGAGAACGTCGACGGAGCGATCCTGAAGAAGGCGGCGCTCTTTTTCCGCTACGGACCCGGCGGCTCGCCGACGGGCGGCGGCTTCTCCTGGACCGACTACAACTTCGTGGCGCTGCCGGGCTTCAGCGTGACCGTGGTCTGCGGCCACCAGAACATTCAGCTGATGGCCCACGAGCTCGGGCACTACCTCGGCCTGGCGCACACCTTCGGCGGCGGCTGGAGCACGGTGCCCCTCGCCGAGAAGCAGCTCACCGACAACGGCTCCGACCCTTTCAAGGCCTTCGACGGCGATCAGCTCGAGGACACCGCGCCGGACCCATGGATCGCGAGCCTGAACCAGTGCGATCCGGGAAAAATGCACCTCTCGCTGGCGGGGATCCCCTTCTTGTTGCCGCGCAACAACATCATGAGCTACTACGACTCGACGGAGATGACCCTCAGCCTGACCCAGCTCTGGACCGTGCGGCAGGGGGCGTTGGTGCGCACCGGGCAGTCGGTCGCGCGGATCTTGCCCGGCAGCGTGACGCTGTTCGAGGGCGAAGCGCAGAAGACCGAGGTCGACGCGAGCAAGACCGGGGGGACGATCGGTACGCAGAACATGCGCCCGTTCCTCGGCAACTGGAGCGGAGACACGCAGCTCTTCTGGGGTACGCCCGCCGTCGGCAACGAGATCAGCTTCACCGTCACGGTGCCGAACCCGGGTACGCTCTACGAGATCTACGTCGGCGTCACGCAGGCTCCCGACTTCGGTACGTTCCAGCTGCGGGCGAACGGCGAGCTGCTCGGCTCCTTCGACGCCTACGCCACGCGCGTCAAGCAGAGCGTGCCCTGGTTGATCGGCTCGACGCAGCTCGGCGCGGGCAAGACGAGCGTAACGATCGCGATTCGGCTCGCCGGGAAGAATCCCGCTTCGAGCAACACGCACCTCGGTTTGGACTACGTCCTCCTGCAGGAGAAGTAGGCCGGTCTCCGTCTCCGGGAATTCGACCCGCGGTCGGCTCTATCGCGCCAGGAACCTGGAATTCAGCGCGCGAGATCGAGTTGCGCGACGCCGATCGCTCCTGCTACGATGAACACACACTGCAGATTTGCATTTCGACGTACGCGGCGTGCGCGCCGCGATGAAATGCGAGGAGGGCGAGATGCGGGGTACGGCTCGGTTGCATCGGGTCGCGCTGCTTTCGGCGGCGCTGATGGTCGGAGTTTGGTTGACGATGATCGCTGGCTGCGGCGGCACGAGCTCGAAGGGGGACGCGCAGCTCACACAGGACACCGGAATCGGCGGTGACGCCACCAACGGCGACACCACGAACGGCAGCGATCTCACCTCGGAGGATGGCGCCGGGAACGATCTCACCTCGGAGGACGGCGTCACACCGGGCGACACCAGCGGCGAAGACGGTGTCTCCCCGACGGACACCTCGGGCGAGGACACGGTCGCGCCCGTCGACACGACGCCGGCCGATACGAACCCCGGCGACACGTCGGTCCAGCCCGACACGGGCGGTCCGCTCTCCTGCACCGATCCGTCCCCGTGTGGAGGCTACGCCTGCAACCTCACGGGCGGCTCCCCCGGCGTCTGCCGCACGCAGTGCTTCTTCGAGGCGCACTGTGCGACGGGGTTCACCTGTGACGCCGACAACGCCTGCGTCCCGCTCGTCAGCTGCTCGGATTCGGCGGCCTGCAACGGTTACGCCTGCAACCAGCAGCAGGGCGTCTGCCTGGTGAGCTGCGACGGGCCGGGCGACTGCGCCGACGGGTACGCCTGCGGGCAGGACAACAAGTGCTTCCAGACGACGCCCTGCAGCGATCCGGCGCCGTGCGGCGGCTACTCGTGCAACACCGATCAGAGCGTCTGCCACGTCAACTGCTCGCTGCAGGTGCCCTGTGCCAACGGGTACACCTGCACCCTCGGTGGGACCTGTATCCCCGTCGTGACCTGCACGGCTGAGTCGAACAACTGCGGAACCTTCGCCTGCAACACGACGACAGGCTCCTGCCGCATCCTCTGTCTGAGCCACGACCACTGCGCCGACGGCAACATCTGCCAGCAGGGCTCCTGCGTTCCCGGCACGCGCTGCACGACGGACGACGAGTGCTCGGGCTACGACTGCAACAACGGCGCCTGTCGCACCTCCTGCACGCAGAACGCGCACTGCGCCGCCGGCAACGCCTGCAACCCGCAGGATCAGTGTGTCACCGCGACGGCGTGCACACAGAACGATCAGTGCACCGCCTTCGAGTGCGACACCGGCGGCAACCCGGACCGCAACGTCTGCCGATTGCGTTGTGGCAGCGACGCCGACTGCCAAGCCAACCTCGGCTATCGCTGCGATCCGGCGCAGACCTGCGTGCTCGCCGCCGAGTGCACCAACGAGACCGCCGCGACGACCTGCAACGGCTTCACCTGCAACGATGGCCGCTGCCGCGTGCGCTGCGCGGGAAACCAACACTGCCTCGACGGATTCCACTGCGATCAGGCGACAGACAGCTGCATCGCCAACTGACGACCCGACCGCAGATCGCTGCGCACGTCGGGTCTTTGCGTCAAACCAGACCGCACCGGATAGCGGTCGAGAGCGGCACATCCCGGTTGACACTGGCTCTCCAGTACGGCACACTGCATCGAGCCACCCGAACAACGGGGCAGCGATGAACCGTCTCCCGGCAGCTCTGCTGATTC
>JAGQJP010000451.1 GCA_020430585.1 Myxococcales bacterium
ATGGCGCCGAGGGCTGGAGCGAATCGAGCCCCGTCGAGGCCCGAGAGATCGCGCTGCTCGTCGCCACGCTCGAGGCGGCCCTGAGCCGCACGGAGAGACTGAGGCACCTGCCGCCGCTCGTGCCCGGCTTTCGCAACAACCGCTGGCGCGACATCGAGCAGCGCTGGCTGGTCGGCGACGAGCCCCACGAGGTGCGCTACCGTTGGCGCTCACGAGCGCGGTTGCTCGTATCCATCGGCGAGCGCGAGCGCGACGTGCGTCTCCACGCCCATACGCCTCCCCGGATCGAGCTCGAGGTCGATGGCCACCGCCTCTCGGCACGCGTCTCTCACGGTAGCGAGCGGGTTTTCGTGCAGCTGCTCGGCCACTCCTTCGCCTTCGTTCCCGAGGATCGATTGCCGCTGGTGCAGGGGGCCTCGAGCGGCGGAGGCTGTGTTGCCCCGATGCCCGGGAAAGTGCTACAGGTTCTCGTCGAAGCGGGCGCCGAGGTGACAAGAGGGCAGCCGCTGGTGATCGTCGAGGCGATGAAGATGGAGCACACGATCGCTGCCCCATTTGACGCGACGGTGCGCGCGCTCCTCGTCGCGGCGCTCGATCAGGTCGACGCCGATCAGCCACTGGTCGAGCTCGAGGCGATCGAATCGACGTAACCACGTTTGCACCCGCTCGATCCCTGGACTAGAATGATCCCATACCGCGGGGGTGTGGAGTGAGATCGACCATGCGACTTGGATTGTGCGTCGTGATCCTGGCGAGCGTCTTGGGCTGCCAGATGAAGTTCGACGCCAGCCAAAAATCGTTCAAGTGTGTATCGAGCGACGACTGCAGCGCCGGGTTCGTCTGCTCGGAGCCGATCCCGGGCGACGGCTCCCGCGTCTGCGTCGACAAGTCGAAGCTCAGCCCCACCGACGACGTGGCGACGGGCAAAGACACCCAAGTGTTGGAGGACTCGAGCGTTCTCAGCGACAGCGTCGCCGAGGATCAACTCGGCGGCTCCGATACGACCTCCGAAGATCAAGCCGCGCTGGACATCGCCGACGCCTCGTCCGAGGACGCCGCGCGCGTCGATACGAGCGGCAACGACGTGAGCCCGGGCGACTCGGTCACGAGCGACGTGATCCAACCGGACGATCTGGGCCAGGCAGACAGCGGCTTCGTCGACGCCGTCGTGACCGACGATGTCGTCGTTGGGCAAGATGGTGTCGTAAGCGTCGACGCGACGAACCCCGACGTCATCATCAACCCCTCGTGTGGCGAGGCGCTGCAGTGCTTCGACAATCACGGCTGCTCGCCCCCGCCGCTCGATGCTTTCGTCGGCACCTGGGTTCAGAAGACCGTTGTCAACACGCCGATCTTCGCCCAGTCCGGCTCGCCCGTCTGCCCGCCCGACGCGACGACGGTGAGCCTCGTGATCGACAACGGCACGCTGATCGTCGACAGCGGCGGCGGCGAGAGCCGAGACTACACGTACGCGATGAGCGGTGAGGTCTGTGCGACGGTGGGAGACAAGTCCTACACGATACCGATCAAGCTCGACGTCAGCGGATCGCTGAAGGTGATCGACGCCAGCGCGATCGAGTTCGGCGTGCAGAACGGTAGCGCGATCCAAACGACCTGTGTGGGCACCGATCAAACCGGGTCGCCGCTCTTGATCCGGGTGCTCCTCAAGCACGTCGCCCCGAACAGCGCGGGCATGCCTTCCGATCTGTACAACAACATCGTTCTTAAGCTAATGTTCGACCTACAGAAATAGTCGTCCGCCCCGACCTCCATGCGCTCGTGCGGCGGAGGGCCAGTTCGTTCGGTGCCACCGCGCCGAACCGAGGGGGATACCGATGTCGCGAATCGACCAGACGCGCGCCTGGGCCGCGCTCGCCGAGCACCGGCGGCAGATCGAGCCGATCGAGATGCGCGAGCTCTTCGCCAACGATCCCGAACGCTTCCAAACATTCTCCGTCACCTTCGACGATCTGCTCTTCGACTATTCGAAGAACCGCGTGACCGCCGAAACCTTGAAGCTGCTCTTCGACCTGGCCAACCAGGCCGAGTTGACGAGCTGGATCGAGCGAATGTTCCGCGGTGAGAAGATCAACGGCACGGAACATCGCGCGGTGTTGCACGTCGCGTTGCGCAACCGCTCGGACGCGCCGATCCTGGTCGACGGCGAGGACGTAATGCCTGCGGTGAATCGCGTGCTGGCGAAGATGGGCGATTTCAGCGAGCGCGTTCGCAGCGGCAAGTGGCTCGGCCAGACCCAACAGGAGATCCGCGATGTCGTCAACATCGGCATCGGCGGCAGCGACCTCGGACCGGCGATGGTCTGCCAGGCCCTTCGCCCGTACTGGCACGAACGGATGCGTGCCCACTTCGTCTCGAACATCGACGGCACCCAGATCCACGACACCTTGCGCGAGCTCGATCCCGCGACGACGCTTTTCGTGATCGCGTCGAAGACCTTCACCACGCAAGAGACGCTGACCAACGCCCACACCGCGCGGCGCTGGCTCCTCGAACGAATCCCCGGAGAGGATGCGATCGCGCGCCACTTCGTCGCGGTCTCGACAAATCGCGAAGCGGTTGGCGCCTTCGGCATCGATCCGGAGAACATGTTCGAGTTCTGGGACTGGGTCGGCGGTCGCTACTCGCTCTGGTCGGCGATCGGCCTGCCGATCATGCTGATGGTCGGCGCCGAGCGCTTCGGCGAGCTCTTGAGCGGCGCCCACGACGTGGACCAGCACTTCCGCACGACGCCGTTCGAGCGCAACATCCCGATTTTGATGGGGTTACTTGGCATCTGGAACCACAACTTCTGCGGCGCCCATACCCACGCGGTGCTGCCCTACGATCAGTCGCTGGCCCGCTTCGCCGCCTATCTGCAACAGGGCGACATGGAGTCGAACGGCAAGGGCGTGACGCGAAGCGGCGATCGCATCGCCAGCTACACCACGGGGCCGATCGTCTGGGGCGAGCCGGGTACCAACGGACAGCACGCGTTCTACCAGCTGATCCACCAAGGCACGCGCCTCGTCCCCGCCGACTTCATCGTCCCCGCTGAGGCGCACCACCCCCTCGACGAGCACCATCGGATTCTGCTCGCCAACTTCTTCGCCCAAACCGAAGCGCTGATGCGCGGGAAAACACCGCAAGAGGCGCGAGGCGAGCTCGAGGCGAGCGGAATGGCAGCGGATGAAATCGAGCGCCTCGTGCCGCACAAGACCTTCACGGGCAATCGAGCGACCAACAGCATCCTCTTTCGCAAGCTCACCCCACACAGCCTCGGGCGGCTGATCGCGCTCTACGAGCACAAGATCTTCGTTCAGGGCGTGATCTGGCAGATCTACAGCTTCGACCAGTGGGGCGTCGAGCTCGGCAAGCAGCTCGCCAAGCGCATTCTGCCCGAGCTCGAGGGCGACGAGCGGGTGTCGAGCCACGACAGCTCGACCAACGGCCTGATCAACTACTGGAAGGCTCTCCGAGGAGGGCGTACTTCGCCGTGAAGTGTCGGAGAAACGGCGCCTGCTCGACGAAACGCAACCCACGCATCTCCTCTCGCCGCAGGTAGACCTCGCGAAGAACCTCGACGACATAATCGATGTGACTCTGCGTGTAGGTCCGCCTCGGGATCGCCAGTCGCACGAGCTCGTTTGGAGCCGGCGTCTCCACGCCGCTTTCGGGATCGGTGCGACCGAACATCGCGGTGCCGATCTCGACCGCTCGAATTCCACCGATCACGTAGAGCGAGACCGTGAGCGCGACTCCCGGCAGCTCGAGCGGGGGGATCTGAGGCGCAAAGCGTTTGGCGTCGATATAGATCGCGTGTCCCCCCGGGGGTTGCAGAATCGGCACTCCCGCGCTCGTCAGATGCTCGCCGAGGTAGCGCGTCGAGGCGATGCGATACTGTAGATAGTCCTCCTCGACAACTTCGTCGAGGCCGATCGCGATCGCCTCGAGATCGCGCCCCGCCAGGCCACCGTAGGTCGGGAACCCCTCGGTGAGGATCAGTAGATCCTTCTCCCGCCGCGCCAACTCGGGATCCCGCGTGGTCAAAAAGCCGCCGATGTTGACCAGCCCGTCTTTCTTCGCCGACATCGTGCAGCCGTCGGCGAGCTCGAACATCTGGCGCACGATCTCGCGCACGGGAACGTCGGCGTACCCCGGCTCGTGGCACTTGATCAGATAGGCGTTCTCGGCGAAGCGACAGGCATCGATGTACAGCGGACATTCGTGCTCGCGACAGATGGCCGCCACGCGACGCAGATTCTCGAGAGAGACGGGCTGTCCGCCCCCCGAGTTGTTGGTGACGGTGATCATCACGAGCGGGATCCGATCGCGGCCGTAGCGACGAAAGGCCGCTTCGAGGGCCTCGACGTCCATGTTGCCCTTGAAGGGGAAGCGCGACTCCAGGTCCCGCCCCTCGTTGCACGGCAGGTCCAACGCCGTCGCTCCGACGAACTCGATGTTCGCCCGCGTCGTGTCGAAGTGCGTGTTGTTGGGGACGACGTCTCCGGTCTTGCACATCACCGAGAAGAGGATCCGCTCGGCGGCCCGGCCCTGATGCGTCGGGATCACCGTGGTGAAGCCGAGAATATCGCGAACCGCGGTTTCGAGCCGGTAGAACGAGGGACTGCCAGCGTAGGACTCGTCACCGCGCATGATCCCCGCCCATTGGCTGGCGCTCATCGCCCCGGTTCCGCTGTCGGTCAACAGATCGATCATCACGTCGTCGGCGTGTAGGCGAAAGACGTTGAAATCCGCGGCGCGAATCAAGCGCTCTCGCTCATCGCGGCTGGTCATGCGAATGCGCTCGACGCTCTTGATGCGAAACGGCTCGATGATCGTGCGTGCCATTGGAACCCCCGGGGATGCGGCCGCTGCGAGCTCTGCCGACGCTCACCTCACAGAGGCGCTGCGTTGCAGCGAGAGTCGTGCGTGGCGATTGACGTGACCAGACTGCGTGGAACGGCCAAAGATGTCAAGGCTGCTTGATGACGGGAAGGATCACGAAGCCACCGCCGCGATCGATCTCGCAACGTGACGACGGAGAGCCCTTCGGGCGGATGCAGCGGATCCGCACTTTTCCCTTCGGCTGGATCGAGGCTCGGGTTCGCAGCTCGTAGCTGAGGGTCGGACGGACGAACTGCTGGACAGAGGCGAAGCGGCAGTGGAAACCGGTCGAGAAGTCGCACTCCAGCTGGAAATGATTCGCTAGTGGTAGATCCGTACGGCCCCGCAGCTCGTTGAGCTGATCGAGGATTCGGTCGACGGTCCGTTGCGGCACGCGGGCACCTTCGCCCAGGCGCATCCCTCCTCGATCGCAACCGCTGATCGTCGACGGCACTCCGACGAGTAACGACACGAGCCCCAGCGCGTACACAACGAAACGAGCGAGCGTTCGGCGTGGTCTCATGAGCGCACCTCCGGTGCTGTTCACGCGTACAAAATACCATCGATTCGGCGATCCGACAAGGCGCCGCTCCCGGCGACGACCTGGCGCGCCAACGACGCGACGCGATCGCGCAGGCCTCGCCCGTGTCAGCTCGCAGAGCGCGAAAATGGTCGCCCCCCGGCCTGGCTGGATGTAAAATCAGTCGGTGTCCGACGAGAGTCCGTCCGTCGCGCCCCTACCGATCGCCGATCCCACGCCGCGTCGGACGCCCAGACATGGAGAGACAACGATGCGCTACCTACTGATCGGGCTCCTTCTCTTGACCGTGGCGGCCTGCAGCAAGAAGTCGAACGACAGCAGCAACGCCGATACCCTCGTCTCACCCGACGCCACGGGTGACACGACGGGCGGCAGCGACGCGATGCCGGTCAGCTGCACGAACGACGAGCAGTGCGCGCCGGGAACATGCGACATTCCCTCAGGCTCCTGTCGCAAGGTCTGCGTCGGCGTCGGCGACTGTGATCCGGGGCAGGAGTGCAACACCGAACAGGGGCTCTGTGAACCCGCTGCGAGCTGCCAGGGCGACTCGGACTGCACGACCGGGTTCTGTAGCTGTCGAGCGACCTGTATCAGCGGCAAGAAATGCCTCTCGAGCCAAAACTGCGGCGTCAACGAGTATTGTGACACCTGGCCAAAGGACGACCAGCCGGTGAGCGGTTGCTTCGGCACCTGCCGGGCGAAGAAGGGGCTCTGCGATCCCTGTAGCACGAACCTCGCTTGCGGAAATCCGGACGATCAGTGCCTCGGGTTCGCAAACGGCAAGCGATATTGCGGGAAATCCTGCGCCAGCGACGCCGACTGTCTCGCCGTCAAGCCCGGCTTTCGCTGCGACGATCTCGGCGCGGGGCGCAAGCAGTGTGTACCCACGTCAGGCGACTGCGCTGCCCCCGGTCAGTGCAACAAGACGCGGGACTGCAAGTTCGGCGAGTTCTGTTCGTCGAATCTCGTCTGCGTGACGGGCTGCTCGAGCGATACCGATTGCGCGCAACCGCTGGTCTGCTCGGCGTTCCGATGCCAAGAGGCGTGCGACAACGCTCAGAACCCCTGCGAAGCGGGCTTCGACTGCGTCGCCGGACGCTGCGAGATCCCGAACGGTTGCACCAAGTCGGCGGATTGCCCGCAGAAAGAGACCTACTGCGACACGCAACAGAATCGATGCGTCCCGGGATGCCAGGTCGACAACGACTGCCGCGATGCGACGAAGACGTGTGACGCCGGATCCTGCGTCGAGAAGGGCTGCATCGGGAACTACCAGTGCTCGTTCGGCGGGGTCTGCAACCAACAGACGCAAACGTGCGAGTCGGCGAACGGACCCTATTGCGATACCTGCGATCCCGACAGCAGCGGCTCCTGCGGGGCCGAAGAGAACAAGTGCCTCTCGTTCCAGGACGAGGACGGGAACGATCTCGGCTCGTTCTGCCTGGTCGCCTGCGGGCCGGACCCAGAGAACCCGTGCCCCTCGGGCTACCAATGTATCGAGCTAAACGATCAAGACGGGAACGTTCAAGGGAAGGTCTGCCATCGGGCGTGCTATCAAAAGCCCGTCGGCCTGGGGAACTAGTCCCGGTCGGAAGGCGGTGTCATCGCGCGCCACTGTGCTGACGCATCGACTCTCATCGGAAGACGAAGGACCAGCCGTACCGGTTCCAGCGGCGTGAGCTCACACCGTGGCGGAACGTACCGGCGTAGTAGGGTTGCCCACTGGTGATCATGATCCGCACCGTACCGCCGCCCCAGCTGATACGACCAGCGTGCACCGCCGCCGTACAGATCGACGAGTCGGTGGTGTAGATGTCGGTGCCGTAGATCGTGCGCGGCGAGCCGCCACCCGGACAATAGAAGCGGAACGTCTGGCCCATCATCGAACGATATGCCGTCGCGTTCGAGCCCCAGTGAATCGTCACGACACCCGGTCCCGGGCCGACGGGGCCAGGTCCGTGGTGACGACCGCTGAAACGGTAGCTCCAGCTGTAATTGCCCCAGCGCCGCGAGCGGACGCCGTTACGGAACGAACCGAAGTACGCAGGGTGGAAGCCGCCGATCTTGATTCGAACGACGCCGCCATTCCAGCTGATGCGGCCCGCGTGCACTGCCGCCACGCAGATCGGCGAGTCCGCCGTGTAGATATCCGTTCCGTAGATCGTCCGGGGGCTTCCGCCGCCGGGACAATAGAACGTCAGCCGAGCACCCATGCTGTGCTTCCAAGCGTTTGCCGTTGTGCCCCACGTGATGGGCGTTCCTTGAGCTTGAACCTGCGTCGTAGCGAGCAGGAGCAGCCCAGCAATAATGAGACCTAACCGGTTTGACATTTGACCCTCCATAGTTGTCGATTCAAAGCGCGCTAACCGCTTCGCGCCCTCTTTCTACCGAAGCTAGAGCCCGCTTGTCAAGCGAATCCGGTCCCTCCCTGATTTGGCGAGGCGTGGAATATCACCAAGTTACGAGAGTCGCGCAGCGCACCGACATTGACTTTCGGCTTGAAAAGCGCCCCGAATCGACCTACAATCGGCGCCGTTGTCGAGATTCCTTCAGCTCGGAGACTTTCCGTACGACTTTCCATGCGAATCGCTGTCTTGGCCATAGGTAACGAGTTGCTCTGCGGTGACACCACCGACTCGAACAGTACTGTCCTCGCGCGGATGCTGCTCGAGAACGGCCTCGTCCTGAGTGAAACCCGGGTTGTCCCCGATGACGAGAGCGCCATACGCTTGGCGCTACAGGACCTCGAATCGCGAATGCAGTGGATTGTCACGTCTGGCGGTCTCGGACCGACCGAGGACGACAAGACGGCTGCGACAATTGCGGCGTTTCTCTCGGTACCACTCGTCGAACACGAGCCGAGCTGGCTCGCGATCGAAAAGCGCTTTGCCGACCGCGGGATTCGCCTTACCGAGAACAACCGTCGGCAGGCGATGATCCCGGAGGGCGCGCTCCCACTGTTCAACCGAGTCGGTTCGGCCCCGGGTTTTGCGGTTCTCCGAGGAAGCGGGGGCCTCGCCTCACTGCCTGGCGTGCCATCGGAGTTCGCGGCGATGGCGCGCGACGAGCTTCTGCCGAAAATCCTCGCCTCCAGCCGTCAATCGATCATCCGTCGACGCGTCCTGCGCAGCTTCGGTGTTCCCGAGTCGCATCTGGGCGAGCTCCTCGATCCGCTACCCCTCCCCGAGGGCGTCTGGCTCGAGTATCAGGCGCGGAGCCCCGAGGTTCGCCTGAAAGTCGTCGCCCGCGGCGACACGAGCGACGAGATCGATCGACGCCTCGCCGACGCGATCGAGCGAATCCTCGGCGTGGCGGCGGACTGTTTCTACGCCGAAGGTGATGGCTCCCTGCCCGAGATCGTCGGCCGTCGCCTGCTCGAGCGCGAGACGAGTGTCGCCACCGCCGAGAGCTGCACGGGCGGGCTGATCGCCCACCTGTTGACCAACACGGCGGGCTCCAGCGCCTTCTTTTCCCTCGGCGTGATCGCCTACTCGAACGAGCAGAAGTCGGCGCTCCTCGGCGTGCCCCACAGCACCTTGGACCAGCACGGAGCGGTGAGCCGCGAGACGGTGGAGCAGATGGCGCGCGGCGTTCGCGAGCGCGCGGGAGCCGTGTTCGGGCTGGCGACGAGCGGTATCGCCGGCCCCAGCGGAGGCTCGGCCGAGAAGCCCGTCGGTACCGTGCACATCGCCCTCGCCAGCACGAGCGAAACGTGGCACCGACACTATCGTTTCGCCGGCGATCGAGAGCGCATCAAGAACCTGACCGCCTGGGCGGCCTTGCATCTCCTCTGGAGCCACCTATGACCGTTCCCAAAGGCCCGCCGGACCGCGGAGCCCCAGCGCCGAAAAAGAGCAAGAAGCGTCTCGGTTCGATCATTCCACGGGCGCACTGCTACGTCGGCCTCTCGATCCCGATCGCCGCGGCCAACGCGCTGGCGGACCTTCAGCGTCGACTGGCGCCGCTCTGCGACGAGCACTTCGTCGTGCGCTGGGTTCCCGCGACGATCGCTCACCTCACGCTGCGCTACCTCGGACGCTACGATCCGGCAGTGCTCGAGGCGGTGGAGGACGAGCTGAAACGCGAGCTTTCTCCCCTCGCTCCGGTACCTTTCGCCTTCAGCGGCCTGCGGCTCATGCCAGACCCGGCGGAGCCCGAGTTCGTCTGGCTCGGCGCCGAGGTCGACCGAAGCTACAACATGCTCTGTCAGCGCCTCGATCTCGCCCTCGCCGAGCTCGGTTTCGAGGCGCAATCTGCCCCTGAGATGCACTTGACCCTCGGGATCGTTTGCAGTGGGCACCCGAACGACGCCTTCCTCGCCGAGCTCGAGCGGCTGCAGCGCAATGCAGCGGTGCGAACGATCCTCGACGACGTGATCCTCTTCACCAGCTCCTGGGCCGATGCACAGCCCAGCTTCGAGATTCGTCGACGCGTCAAGCTCACGGGAAGCGGGCGGTTGGCCGTCTCCAACGAGGACGAGGACGACGGGGCGGAGGCCAGCGCGGGCGACCTCGCCTCAAATGACGCCGAGGCGCCCCGTGACGAGGGTACGCCCAGCGACGAGGCCACGCCGAGCGACGAAGAGGCCCCGCGGCCCAGACCCGACGACTCGACCGACGACGGCGTCGACGAGAGTCGGGAGACCCGCGATCGCGACAGCTCGTCGCGCGTCGCGTCCGACCGACAGATTCCGGCTCTCTGAGCCGATGTAAGGAGGAACCAATCCGATGGCATCTTTAGACATGAACCGCGAAAAAACCCTCGAGCTCACCGTCGGGGCGATCGAGCGCCAGTTCGGCAAGGGCTCGATCATGCGGATGACCGCCGACGCGCAGGCGCTGGCTCCCGGGATCCAAGTGATCCCGACGATCTCGATCGGGCTCAATCTCGCCCTCGGCATCGGCGGGTTTCCCCGCGGCCGGATCGTCGAGATCTACGGCCCGGAATCGAGTGGGAAGACGACGCTGGCGCTCCACGCGATCGCGGGTGCGCAGAAGCTCGGGGGCGTCGCCGCGTTCATCGACGCCGAGCACGCCCTCGACGTGACCTACGCGCGCAAGCTCGGAATCGCGATCGAAGACCTCTTGATCTCCCAGCCGGACACGGGGGAACAGGCGCTCGAGATCGCCGACATGCTCGTACGCTCGAACGCGATCGACGTGATCGTGATCGACAGCGTCGCGGCCCTCGTGCCCAAAGCGGAGATCGAAGGTGAAATGGGCGACAGCCACGTCGGGCTGCAGGCGCGTCTGATGAGCCAGGCACTGCGCAAGCTCACGGGTTCGATCTCGAAGTCCCACACCTGCGTGGTCTTCATCAACCAGATCCGCTCGAAGATCGGCGTGATGTTCGGCAACCCCGAGACGACGACGGGCGGCAACGCACTCAAGTTCTACGCCTCGATGCGCCTCGACATCCGCCGGGTCGGAAATCTGAAGAAGGGCGAAGAGGTGATCGGTAGCCGCACTCGGGTCAAGGTGGTGAAGAACAAGCTCGCGCCCCCCTTCCGACAGGTCGAATTCGACATCATGTACGGTGAAGGGATCTCTCGAGAGGGCGATCTGATCGAGGTCGGCACGGCGAACAACACGATCGAGAAGTCCGGCTCCTGGTACAGCTATCAGGGCAATCGCCTGGGCCAAGGCTACGAGAACGCCAAACAATTCTTGCGCGAGAACCCCGATGTCGCCACGGCGATGGAGCTCGAGCTGCTCGAGAAGTTCGGCCTCGCCCCCGCCAAAACCCCCGAGGCGCCACAAGCAGCGGGTGAGGAAGAGAAATCGAAGAAGTCTGCCTCGAAGCGCAAGTAGAGCGGCCGAAATCAGTTGAAACCCGCCCCAGATCCCGTACACTCGATCACGCGACAACAACCGACGAACCGAGACACCTAACGGAGACGGAAGACGATGACGTTTTCATTGGCGGAGATCCTCGAGTTCGCCGTGAAGAACGGCGCCTCGGATATTCACCTCAAGGTCGGCAACCACCCGCATTTCCGTGTCGACGGATCGATGGTGCCCGTCAAGGGCACGCCGAAGCTGACCCCCGAATTCATCACCAAGCTCGCGCTGGAAATCCTCAGCGAACGCCAGAAGGCGAAGTTCCGTGAGACCCTCGAGCTCGACCTTTCATACGGAATCCAGGGCGTCGGCCGCTTCCGGATCAACATCTTCCAGCAGCGCGAGAACATCGGCATGGTCTGTCGGGTGATCCCGAGCCGAATCAAGTCCCTCGAGGATCTGCTCTTACCCAAGGTGATCGAACGGATCGCCCTCGAGCAGCGCGGGATGGTGCTGGTCACGGGGGCGACGGGCTCGGGAAAATCGACGACCGTCGCGGCGATGCTCGAATTCGTCAACGCCCAGCGGCCGTGCCACATCGTCACGATCGAGGACCCCGTCGAGTTCCTCCTCTCGGACAAGCAGGGGATCATCAATCAACGCGAGGTCGGCGTCGACACCAAGAGCTTCGCCTCGGCACTGCGCGCCTCGCTGCGCCAGGACCCGGACGTGATCTTCATCGGAGAGCTCCGCGACCTCGAGACGATCGAGACGGCGATCCTCGCCGCCGAGACGGGTCACCTCTTGATCTCGACGACCCACACCGTCGATGCCAAAGAGACGATCAACCGCCTGGTGACGGCCTTTCCGCCGTTCCAGCAGCCCTACATTCGGCTGCAGTTCGCCTCGCTGATCCGAGGAATCA
Source organism: Myxococcales bacterium (assembly GCA_020430585.1). Taxonomy (GTDB): domain Bacteria; phylum Myxococcota_A; class UBA9042; order JAGQJP01; family JAGQJP01; genus JAGQJP01. The sequence continues at coordinate 12,131 of JAGQJP010000451.1, forward strand.
TCAGCCAACGGCTGATCCCGCGGGCCGACGGTAAGGGGCGCGTCGCCGCGACGGAGATCCTGGTCAACACCGGCCACATCCGCGAGCTCTTGGCCGACGAGACGCGGGTCGGCGAGATCCCCGTTGCATTGGCGAAGGGCCACTCGACGTACGGCACGCAAACGTTTGACCAATCGATTATGTTGTTGTATCAACACAACATGATTACGTACGAAGAGGCCTTGGCCCAGTGCTCCAACCCCGACGATTTCGCGCTCAAGATTTCGGGCATCAACGCCTCGGACGACTCCTGGCTCGAGTAGGCCAGCCCCGAAGACGCGCCCCGACTCGAACCGACGCATCGTCCTCCACGCCATCGATGCACTCATGAAACAGCTGACGCACAACGAGCTCCGATCCAGTTTCCTGCGCTACTTCGAAGAACGCGGCCATCGCGTCATCGCCTCACACTCGCTGATCCCGCCCGCGGATCCGACGCTGCTCTTCGTCAACGCCGGGATGGTGCAATTCAAAGACATCTTCACCGGGCGCGAGCAGGCGGAATATGGCGCCGCTGCGACGGTGCAGAAGTGCATGCGTGTCTCGGGAAAGCACAACGATCTCGAGACCGTCGGCTTCAGCGAGCGGCATCAGACCTTCTTCGAGATGCTCGGCAACTTCGCCTTCGGTGACTACTTCAAGCGCGAGGCGATCCAGTACGGCTGGGAGTATCTGACGGGCGTGCTGGAGCTGCCCAAAGAGCGGCTCTGGGTCACGATCCACCCCGACGACCGCGAGTCGGAGCGGATCTGGCTCGACGAGGTGGGCTTCCCCGCGGATCGTCTCCAACGCTTCGAGTCAAACTTCTGGTCGATGGGCGACACGGGCCCCTGTGGTCCCTGCAGCGAGATCCACATCGACACGACGCCCGACGCGCCCGTCGATCACGCGTCGATCAGCGTCGAGCACGACGCGCGCTTCCTCGAGCTCTGGAACCTCGTCTTCATGCAGTATGAACGTCACGCCGACGGCTCGCAGACCGAGCTGCCGCGCCCCTGTGTCGACACGGGGATGGGCTTCGAACGGATCCTCTCGGTGATCCAGGGCGTTGATTCGAACTACAAGGGCGACGTCTTCGCTCCGATCTTCAACTCGATCGCCGAGGTCTTCGGCCGCCAACCCGCGAGCGACGCCGAGCGGGTCGCCTTCAAGGTGATCGCCGACCACGGCCGGGCGACGGCGTTCCTGATCGGCGACGGGGTCTACCCGGAGAACGAAGGCCGTGGCTATGTGCTGCGACGGATCATGCGCCGGGCGATCCGCTTCGGCTTCAAGCTCGGCCTCGAAGAGGCCTTCCTCTACAAGGTCTGCGGCCGCGTCGTCGACACGATGGGCGAGGCCTATCCGAACCTCGTTGCCCAGCGGGCGCTGATCGAAAAGCTGGTGCTCCAGGAGGAGCAGCGCTTCGGTCGCACCCTCGCCGACGGCCTCGGCAAGCTGAACGCCGAGATCGAGCGGATCGCCGCACGAGTCGACGCAACGCATCCGATCGATGGCGAGCTGGCGTTCCAGCTGCACGACACCTACGGATTTCCCGTCGATCTGACGCAGCTGATCGCCCGAGAGGCGGGGCTCGAGGTCGACCTGAAGACCTTCGCCGCGCGGATGGACGAACAGAAGCAGCGAGGCCGGGAATCCTGGAAAGACGGGCGCGTCGAGGTGCCCGGCGCGGTGCGCGAGCTAGCCCAGGAGGGTCGAGTGACCCGCTTCGTCGGCTACGGCGAGACCGCAGCCGAGGGCGCGATACTGGCGCTCGTGCACGAGGGTGAGGCGATCGAGACGGGCGCCCCAGGCCAGCGGCTGCTGGTCATCACCGACTGCACGCCGTTCTATGCCGAGAGCGGCGGCCAGGTCGGCGACGTCGGGCGCTTCCTCGACAGCGCGGGGCGCGTGCGCTTCGTCGTCGAGGACACCCAGAAGAGCGATGGCGTCTTCATGCACGCCGGGGTGGTAGGTGAGTTGCCCTTGAGCGCATCGGATGGCCCACTTCAGCTCGTGGTCGACGCCGAGCGGCGGCGCGCGATCGAAAAGAACCACAGCGCGACGCACCTGATGCACTACGCGCTGCGCACCAAGCTCGGGACCCACGTCAAGCAGCGCGGCTCACTCGTCGATCCCGAGCGCCTGCGCTTCGACTTCAGCCACTTCTCGCCCGTCACCGACGAAGAGATCGAGACGATCGAACGTCTGGTCAACGAGAAGATCCGGAGCAACCACGCGGTGGTGATCGAGGAGATGCCGATCCAAAAGGCCCTCGACAAGGGGGCGCTGGCTTTCTTCGGCGAGAAATACGGCGCAAACGTGCGGGTCGTCGAGATCTCCCGCGACTCGATCGAGCTCTGCGGCGGGACCCACGTCCGGCGCTCTGGAGAGATCGGGCTGTTCACGATCGTCTCGGAAGGCTCGATCGCGTCGGGCGTTCGCCGCGTCGAGGCCTACACGGGCAACGCGGCCCTCGCGCGGATCCACGATCAGCAGCGGCTGCTGCGAGACGCCTGCGCCCTGGTGCAGAGCAGCCCGGATGGACTGATCGAGAAGGTACAGCGCACCCTCGAACGCGCACGCGAGCTGCAACACGAGCTCGATCAGCTCAAGCGGGAGCAGGCGCTGCGCGACCTCGACGGATATCTGAGCGCCGCGCGCGAGCTGGCGGGCGGCGGTCGGGCCCTCGCCGCCCTATTCGACGATGTCGACGCGAAGAACCTCCGAGAGCTCGGAGACAAGTTGAGAGACAAACTCGGAAGTGGTATACTCCTGCTGGTAAGTACCAGCGACGACAAGGTCATTATCCTCTTGATGGTCACGAGCGAGCTGACGAGCCGATTTCACGCGGGCAAGCTCGTGGGGCAACTCGCCGCGATCGTCGGCGGCCGCGGTGGCGGTCGGCCCGAGATGGCACAGGCCGGGGGGCCAGAGACCTCGAAGGTGCGTGACCTGGAGGCGCGTTTCTACGAATTGGTCAGTCAGTAAGGGGAAGGCGCATGAACTTCGAAGTCAAGATCCCGTTGTTGGAGGCAAATCGTGAAAAGCCGACGACCGATCACGTCCTCGGCCGCTTCCGCAGCTATTTTCTCGAGCCGGATCCACAATGGGAGCCCGAGTCCGAGCCGACCCCGGACCCGGTGCTCGCGGAAGCGCCCGCGCCAGAAGGCGATGCGCCATCCGATAGCCCCTCCTTCTCGGGGTACGAGCTCGACAGCAGCGCAGAAGGTGATGATCTGGCGCTGGATAGCTCTCCCGGAGAGGAGGAGTGGTCCGAGAGCGACGATCACAACGAATACGGCGACGACGCCCACGGCGATCCAGGTACGTATGGGTACGACGACGAGGGTGGGCTTCCCGAAGAGGAGGAAGCGCCGTTACCGCATCGTATCACCAGCGACGACGACGACGTCGTGAGCTATGGTGACGAGCAACCGCTCTTCAGCGAGGAACGCTACGCCCATATGGCGCACGAACCGCTGCAGGCCGAGGGTGACGAGCGGAGTCGCGCGTTCGTCTCCCAGGACACCGTCGCCGAACCCGACCCGCAGCGCTACTGGCACGATGAGGAGCCCGAGAGTGACGAATCGCCGCTGGCGGGCTCGTATCTCCCCTCGTCGTTGAACGACGAAGGCGGCGAGCCGCTGGTCGACAACGTCCCCGCCGCGGACGCCACCACTGACGCCTCGCAGGTCGACCCGATCCGCCGCGCGACGATCAGCTACAGCGCTAGCGACTTTTGGCAGAACGATGAGGTCGAAGCGCCCCTCGAGATGGAAGACGGCACGACAGGTCTCGTCCCGACCCCGCACGACAAGCCGAAAGAAGCATACGTCGAGCGGACGGCGATGATGGAGGCGCCGAGGTTCGAAGACGAAGAGGCGTCGGACCGACCGATCACCGTCGATGTGCCGAGCGAGGCGCCCTCGCGGTCGATCAATTCCCTCGAGACCGACCCGAACCTCTTCGCCGACGCCGAGCCCGTGCTCGCCGACGCCCCGCTGCACAACGAGGACAGCCTGATCGACGACGAGGGCGAAGCCGACGATGACGGTGATCCCTACAAGGTTCAGCAGGCGACCAAAGAGAAGAAAAAAGGCGGCTTCTTCAGCATGTTTCGCAAGAAGAAGTGAGTCTCCTCCCAACCACGTCTGACCAGGATGTGACACTTGGCGTCCAATTCCGAGTCGCCGCGCCTCTTCGGCGAAAACGATCTTCGTGACTACTTCCAGCGTGGCAACAAACCGAGCGATCGGCTGAGAGTCGGCGTCGAGCACGAAAAGTTCGGCTTTTGCAGTGGTACGACGCAGCTGATCGACTTCGAGATGATCCAGACCCTCTTCGTCGAGCTCCAGGAGCGGTACTCCTGGCGCGCATCGTACGAGGGTGAGCTGGTGATCGCGCTGACGCGCAAGGGTGAGACGATCACCCTCGAGCCGGGCGGTCAGTTCGAGTGGAGCGGCACGCCGTTCGCAAGCCTCCACGACGCCTTCGCCGAATTCTGGGAGCACCGGGACGAGCTGCTGATCATCGGCCGTGATATCGGCATCGATTGGCTCGCGCTCGGGCACAACCCGATCACGCCGCTCGATCGAATCCCGGACATGAAGAAGCAGCGCTACGAGATCATGAAGCGCTACATGCCCACCCGCGGGAGCCGCGCGCTGGAGATGATGACCCGCACCTGCACCGTGCAGGCGAACTTCGATTGGAGCGACGAGGAGGACGGGACCGACAAGTTCCGCACAGCGATGGCGGTCAGCCCGATCATCACCGCGATCTTCGCCAACTCGCCGATCAGCGAGGGGCGCTTGAATGGCGCGATGTCGGATCGCTATCTGATCTGGCTCGACACCGATCCCGATCGATGCGGGCTGCTGGAATTCGCCTTTCGTGACGATTTTCGCTTCGCCGACTATCTCGAGTACGCCCTCGACGTGCCGATGCTCTTCGTCGTTCGCGACGGACGCTATCGCGAGATGACCGATACGACCTTCCGCCGCTATCTCGCCGCTGGAGGGCATCGCGGCTGCGAGCCCACGCTCGCCGACTGGGAGGTGCACCTGTCGACGATCTTCACCGAAATTCGCCTCAAGCACTACCTCGAGGTGCGCGGGGCGGACAGCGTTCCAGGCGCGGCGGCGATGGCGCTGCCAACGATCTGGAAGGGACTGCTCTATGACGAAACCGCGCGGCGTGCGGCCTGGGAGTGCGTTCGCTCGCTGAGCTTCGCCCAACGCCAACAGATGGTGCGCGCGGTCGGCGTCAGCGGTTTGCGCGCGACCGTCGCGGGGCTCTCGATCCACGAGCTGGCGATCGAGCTCTTGCGTCTCGCCGACGAGGGCCTCTCGCGGCTGAACGTTCGCAGCGCCGCGGGGTTGACCGAATCGGTGTACCTCGACTCGATCCGCGACTGGGTCGCCAGTGGAGCGTCGCCAGCCGAAGAGCTGATCGCGATCTGGCGCGAGGAGCGCGGTGAGCCGCTGCGCCTGATCGAACGATTTCGCCAGTGAGAGCCTGGCGCCCCAGCCATCTCATCACCTTCCTCACCGCCATCGTCGCGATCGGCACCTCTACGGGAGCTCCCTCGGCCGCCAGAGCCGAGCGATCGATCCGACGACAGCTCTTCGACCCCACCCATTTCCGAGCGCTCCTGCGAAAGCTCGACGATCGCGAGCCTGCGGTGCGACTCTCAGCTCTGATTCAGCTCGAGGACTACCGTCGCTGGTTCGTTCCCGCGACGGTGCTGCCCCATCTGGTGCGCTATGCCAACAAGAAGGGACTCGTCGACCTCGAACGCTCCCACGTCGCCGTGGCGATCGCCGCCCGCCTGCGCGATTCGGGCCGCCTCGAGGACGCAGAGCGGGCGCTGCGCGCCGCGGGATTTCTCGCCTCCATCGAAGCGTGTCGCAGCGCTCCGTCGGACAAGCCAAAGGCACCGCCGAGCGGGTGTCGGCGCCTGGAACGACCCCAGGGTCTCCCTTGGTTCGAGCTGCCCGCGACGAAGACCCTGGTTCGCGTCACGGTCGCCGCGAAAAATCGTCGGCCCTCGCTGCGCCTGGGCTTTGTCGGCGGCCTCTCCTGGGTCGAGCGTCAGCGCCGCGATCGGCCTCGCTGGGCCTCGATACGCCGAGAAACCCCGCCGTTCCTCGACGAGATTCGTGTCGACGCGACGTTGGTGCGAGGCCAGCGGGTGATCCCGCTACGTCTCGAACCCGCCGACGACGATCGGCGCTTCGCCGCGCGTTTTGGGGCGCGAACTCGCATCGCGCCGTCGATCCTACTGCGCGCTCGGCAAGAACGAACGCGACTGGAGCGGATGCGACAGCGGCTCGACGCACGGCTCCAGCGCCTTCGCGCGACGCGAAGCGGGGGCCGGCAGCGCCTCGAGACGAACCGACGGGAGGAGGCGAACGAAAGGCGCCTCGAAAAACGACGGCGCGCCCTCCAGGAACGCCTCGTCACGCTTCGCGAGGCCGAATTGCGTCTGCGGCTCGTCCTCGCCCGGACGCGGCGTGCGCTCGATGCCGCACGACGGGATGCCCTGCGATGGGCGGAAAGCGAAAAGGCCCCCGAGGCCGCCCTGCTCCTCGCGCTCGAGCTGTCGCCACGAACCAACGATCGACTGATCTGGCTCGATCGGTTGCGACGCTTCCCATCCGCCGGAGCGATCCGAGCGAGCGTCGCGATCGCGCTGGCGCTGCAACAAAACCGCGGGCTCGTCGCGGCACGTCGCCTCGCAAAGGCCCTCGTGCGCTACCCGACGCACGCTCCGCTGCTCGCCCTCGAGCTCGATCTCGGGCTGCAACGGCTTCTCCTGCCCGCGCTCTCTGAGCGACGCGCGACCCTCGAGGCGCGTAGCGATCTTCCACCGGCGCTGCTCGAACGACTGATCGAATGCGCCATCGATCAGGGCGATCGTAAGCGAGCGCAACGACTCAACGAAAGGATCTTGCGGGTCGCCTATGGCGTTCTGCGACACCACCTACGGCGGGTCCAGATCGCCAGCGAGCTCGGCGATCACGAGACGGCGCGGCGGTCGATCAGCGCGGCGATCGCCGCCTTTCCGACGATGAAGCTCCTCGAGTTACGGGCCGCGGACGTCGAGCTCGCGCTTGGAGCCTGGCGGCGCGCCGAAGAGCGACTCAAACGTCTCGTCTCGGGCCCGCTACGCACCCGGGCGGAGCGCGCCCTCGGTGAGCTCTACCTCAAGATCGGCCGACCGCGTGCCGCACTGCCACACCTCGAATCGGCTCTGTCGCGTGAGCCGACGAACCTCGACCTGCGCGCCCTCGTCGAGCGACTGCGGGGCACGACCTCGAGCGTCGACGTCTCGCGCGCGTGGCAAGGCGACCCGAGAAAGGTTCTCGCGCTGGCCGTTCCACCGAAGACCGCCGAGCGGCCCGCGCTGGTCAACGCCTTTCGTTTGACCGCGGTCTACCTCCACAAGAACGGCGCCGCCGACCGCGTTCACCAATGGATTCAGCACGTCTACGACCCGCGAAAGCTACCGACCCGACCGACCTTCGAGATCCTCTATAACCCGTTCAATCAACGGCTGGCGATCCTCCGCGCCCGGGTGCTTCGACGCCACTCGCCGGAGCTCTCGCCCGTTTCGGTCGACGAAGAGGCGATCACCTCCTCGGATGTGGCGATCTATTACGATTTTCGCAAGCGGGTCGTGACCTTCCCGACGCTCCGCCGCGGCGACGTGATCGAGGTCCTCTACCGCATCGACGAGTACGAAGCCCCCTTCATCCCGGGGTACTTCGGTGATTTTCACTCCTTCGGCGAAGTCTATCCGACCGACGAGGCGCTCTATCTGGTCGACCGACCCGCTTCCTTGGCGATCCACTATGGCTTGCGTCGAGCGACCGCGAAGAAGAGCCAGATCTCGGTCGAACAGCGCAGCCGCGGCGGGCGCCGCATTACCGCGTTTCGCGTCCGTCGCCTGGCGGGGCTCTTCGAGCTCGAGCACGTCCCGGGCCTCAGTCTGCGCGCACCCACCCTGCACATCTCGACAATCGCGAGCTGGAGCGAGCTGGCACGCCGCTACCGCGCCTTCGCGGCGCCGACGAAAAGCGCGCGACGCTCGATCGGTTGGCGGGCACTCGAAAAGAAGGCACGTGACTTGACGCGGGGACTCAGCGGAACACGCGCTCGCGTCGCGGCGATCCACCGCTTCGTCACCCAATCGATTCGGTACGTCGGGCTCGAGCTCGGCGTTCACGGCTACAAACCCTACGATCCGGCGACGGTCTACACGAGACGTTTCGGCGATTGCAAGGACAAGGCGATGTTGATGCAGGCGATGCTCGCAACCGTCGGCGTCTCGGCGCAGCTCACGCTCGTGCGCACGCGCGATCTCGGACCGATCGACGGACGACTGGGCTCGCTCGCCGTGTTCAACCACGCGATGCTCTATCTGCCGTCGCTACGGCTCTTCGCCGATCCGACGTCGACGTACAACGCGCTGGGTGAGCTGCCGCTGGTCGACCAGGACGCCACGGTCCTGGTCCTAGACGGGAACGAGCGACTGCGCCGCACGGCGGGTCCGCGAGCGGACCAGAACCGCCTGCACATTCACTTCGCGCTGAGACGCACCAAAGCTTGGCATTTCGCGATCCACGGCCGTCTCGAGGCGACGGGCTCCCACGCTCGGCGGTGGCGCCGGGCGATGATCACCATCTCGGAGCGGCGCAAGGTTCTCGAGAAGCTGCTGCAGAGCCGCTTTCCAGGCGCTCATCTGCGTCGTTTCAGCGCCCCCGGTATCGACCTACTCGGCGCCGTCGCGATTCGCTTCGAGGCGAGCTGGACGCCAATCGACGGCCCGTCCACGGCGATTCGCATCGAAACACCGTTTCAGTCGCCCCTCTCACCCGAGCAGGTCGAAGAGAAGCGGCACGGCGTCCCCTTCATCGCCGACCCGACGGACTACCGCGAGAGCCTGACGCTCGCCATCGATGCCGGGCTCGTCGCGAGCTTCACCACCCAGACGAAGACGTGGCGTGTCGGGGTCCTCGATAGCGAGCTCACTGCCACGCACCGCGCCGATCGCCTCGTTCTCCAGTTCCGCTTCGGGTTGCGTCACCAGCTCGTTGAGCCGAAGCAGGTCGTCGAGTTGCGACAGCATCTCTCGGCGATTCAGCGCGAGCTCGCCGCAGCCGCTCTGCTGCTCGAGCGGAGGAAGCGATGACGATGACGCCCGTTCGCCCATTGTTCGGGCGTGTCGTCGCCTCGCTGCTGATCGTGAGCGCGGCGCTGGTGAGCCAAGGGTGCCCGAGCCCGGCGGTCTCGATCTATCGCCTCGCCGAAGCGGACCGTCCAGGACGTCGGCGGGCCCTCGCCCAGCTCGCCGCCGAGGGGCATCGGCTCCACCGAAATCGCGCGGCCACGTGGTACACGGCGCTCTTCGACGGACGTAGCTCCGCGAGCGAGCGCCAGCGTCGCGTCGCCCGGCGCCCGCTACCGACCGACGGCGAGCTCGATTGGATCGAGCTGCTGCTCGAAAGACAGCGCGGTCGACGCTATCCCATCGAGAGCCTCTGGCGGCGTGTCGCCTCCCCCGGCCCCTACCAGGACCTCGCTTTCCGACTGTTGGCGCGGCGACTCCGTGAGACGACGCCGTACACCCGCGACGATCCGGGCGTTGCCGCCTCGCGTGTGCTCCTCGAGCGCCTCCGTCGGCTGCGTCCGACGCGTGCCTGGAGCCCGCTCGCCGTCGACCAGCGGCTGCGCTCGATCGCCTGGCTACAACGCCGCATTCGCGGACGCGTCGACCACCCCAGGCGACCGCTGCGCCTGCGCGTCGACCGTCGCCCGCAGAGTGCCCTGCGCCTGCGCGATCTCGATCTGCGCTGGTTCTCGGTCGGGCGTCGCGAAGACCTGGTGGCGCGCGAGATCCCCGGTGGTCGGCTCCACTTCGGACGCTCCGGTGTCTATCGCCTCGAGCTCGTCCGCCCTCGCGGCATTGGTGCCGCCTGGCTCCGCATCGAAACGCCCTTCCCGCTGCGAATTCGCCACCGATCGCAGGAGACCGCGATCGATCCATCGCGCGACGGCCCGCTGCGCTTCCTCGAACTCGACCGCGGTCCCGACGACGCCCCGATTCGCATCGTCGTCGGCGCGAGCAACGAGCCACGCCCCCTGATCCTGCGTTGGATCGCGATCCCGAACGAAGCCGCCGATCGCCGGAAGAGGGGGCGACATCGCAGTCATTCGAGCCCTCCGGGCATCGGTTTCCGCGTCGTGAGTGACACGCCTGCGCTCGTGCAACGGCGCCCGCGCTGCGGCGGCGACGATGACTCACGTCGGCTCTGGCTCGATGGTTGGCGCGCCCTCGTCCTCGGCCGCAACCACGATGCGCAGCGCTGCTTGCACACGCTCTCTCTCCGTCTGCCCTCGAACCCCGGGGTCCTCGCGATGTTGGCGGAAGCGCTTCTCGGCGACACGAGCTATCCCCGGTCGCGCCGTGAGCAATCCGCCGTCTCGCTGTTGGAGAACGCGCTACAGCGAGACGGCGCCGCGATGCGGGCGGCGATGCTCCTCTCTCGACTCGCCGATCGGCGTGGGCTCGACGAACGCGCGCTGCGACGCCTCGACGCGCTACCGAAACGCGAGCGACAGAGGGCACCGATCGTCCTGGCCCGCGTCGCCATGCTGAGCGAGAAGGGACGGGTCGTCGAGGCGCGCGCGGCGCTCGAGCGCGCCCTGCAGCGCTTTCCCCACGACTGCCGCATCGCCGTGGCGATCGTCCGCCTCTGGCGCGAGCAGCGCGACGTGCTGCCGATGAGCACCTGGGTCGTCGCTGGCACCCGATTGAAGCGCTGGCTCGGCGCGACGACGACCTGCCGCACGCTCGAAACCGAGCTCGCCCGCAGCGACGAGCAGTCCGGACACGACGAGCGCGCGATCGAGCGCTATCGCCGACTGTTGACCGTCGATCCGGGTGACGACGCGACCCGCCTCCAGCTCGCACGGCTGCTGCTGCGCACGGGACAACGACAGCCTGCAGAGCGAGAGCTTCGGCGTCTGGCGCGCAGCCGGCCCCGCCTGGAGCTCGTGCATTGGCTGCTCGCCGCGAGCCGGCTCGGCCGTGGCGGGACGCCGCACCGGCGGCGTGAGCGCCTCGACCTGCTGCGACGATTCGCCTTCCTCGGAGCCCCGCTCTTTCCCGGGATCGCCATCGACGACGGTCGGCGCCTCCTCGCCCGCTTCCTCGCGGATCGAGCGGCGGTAGCGCGGACCAATGATCGGGGGGCGGTGATCATTCTTCGCCGGCGGGTCAGCCGACTGCTCGGCTCGGGCGACGAAATTCGACTCGACCACGTGGTGGTGCGTGTGCAGGATCGCTCGTCGCTGGAACAGCTCGGAGAGCTTCATGTGCCGGCGGGGGCCGAGCTCTGGCGCGTGCGCACCCTCAAAGCGAACGGCCGGGTGCTGGAGATCGAAAACAGCGACGACAAAGAGGCCATCTCGCTTCCCGGCTTGGCGATCGGCGATGCGATCGAGTACGCCTACATCACCTTCTCACGCCAAACGCCACGCCTTTTCGGCGAGGTCGACGGTGAGCGCTTCTATTTGCAGCACCAGAGCCTGCCAACCGTCGAGGCGCGCTACGATCTGATCGTCGACGACCCCGCGATGGCCAAGCGCCTGCGCTGGGACGTTCGCGGCCCAGGGCGAGAGCCCCAACGACACCAGACGCATGGCGTTCGCCATTTCAGCTGGCGGGCAACCGACCTCGCGCCCCTCGACCCCGAGCCGGACGCGCCACCCACAGATGACGAGCTGCGTCAGGTTCGCGTCACGACGCTGACCCAGATCGACGCGCTCCGCCGCCAACTG
>JAGQJP010000452.1 GCA_020430585.1 Myxococcales bacterium
CCGCAACTTTCCGATGGTGAACGTCACCTTCGAGATGGCGACGGCGTACTGCGCCTTCGTCGGCCGCCGACTCCCGACCGAGCTCGAGTGGGAGTACGTGATGAACCTGGCGAACAAAGAGAGCATGAACAGCGACGATCGTCCCCGCTACATCTGGGGCGCCAACGCGACCACCTGCCAAGGTGAGGATTGGGTCGTCGGCTTCTGCAACCCCGCCGTCCTCGACCCGCGCGAAGTCGGCACGACGACCAAAGATCAGATCGACGTCGGAAACAACCAGATCGTCTACGACATGGTCGGGAACGTCAGCGAGTGGGTCTCGGACGACTACCTCAAGACGATCACCTGCAAGCAAGAGCTGACCTTCGACAAGAACAACCTGGCGAGCTCGCAGTGTCCGGACTACTTCTCCTGCGCGGCGAAGTCGCCCGTCGATTTCGACTGCCTGGCGCGCTCGATCGCCTGTTCGAACCAGTGCGACGACAACGGAACGGACATCTGCTACCGCGCCAAGGGCACGAGCTGCTGTCCGTTTCAGGACAAGCCCGACGATTGCCGCGCGATCTGTATCCCCTACGGCCCCACCGAAGTCGTCGAGCCGGGCACGAGCACGAGCTTCCGCCCGGGTACGCAAAATGCGGGCCTCTACAAAGGTGCATCTTACGCGACCGGCACGAAGTGCGAGCTTCGCTACACCACGCGCGGCACGATCTCGAAGTCGAAAGCGGACAATCAACGCCGCAAGGACCTCGGCTTCCGCTGCGCCTCGGACACCGCCCCCTAGCTCCGCCCTCCGTGTCGTAGCCGGCCACACGGCTCCAAGACCATCGGCCACGATCTCCCGCGCGACTCTAGCCCATCGCTCGCAAGCTCCCGTGGCTCAAACGATCGGGCCTCGAGCTCCCGTAGCTCTGCAGCATCGCTCCCGCGACGACGAGGGGAACGAGCGACGACGAGGGGAACGAGCGACGACGAGGGGAACGAGCGACGACGAGGGGAACGAGCGACGACGAGGGGAACGAGCCGACGATCAATCGTAGCCGCTCTTGAGATCGATCACCTTCTTGGATTTCGGCTTCGGCTTTGGCTTCTTGACCTTCGCCGTGATCTTCCGACGAATCGGTTTCGGTTTCGGATTCGTCACCAGGACCTTCGGATCGGTCTTCACCGGCTTCGGCTTGATCGGCACGATCGGTTTCTCTTCGGGGATCGGCTCGAGGTTGAGCGAATAGTCACGGCGTCCGTCCTCGTTGAAGGCGATCTGCTTGATCAAGGGCTTGTACTTCGGATAGCGCAACTCGACCGTCAGCGCTGCCGCACCGCGCAACCGCTCGACGACGAATGGCTCGAGGGTGAAGCGGTTCGTGTTCTTGCCGTTGATCCAGACCTCGGCGCCCTTCGGCGTGGTGCTGATGATCGCCTTGGAGGTCTTGATCTCGCCGTTGGTCTCGGTCGAAAACTCGTCGAAGCTGTAGAACGAGTCTTCCACCTTCGGCAGCTTCTCGGTCTTGAAGAAGAAAAAGCCGACCGCTCCCCCGAGCAAGAGCACGAGCACGGCGAAGCTGACGAGCAGGATCCGCCCGACACCGCTGCTCTTGGCGACCTGCGGCACGGCGAGTCCCTGGATCGTGTTGGCGGACTGGCCGAGGAACATCTGGGTGTCGATGTTGTCCTGCGCGAATTGGCCCGTCGCGTCATACATCCCGGGCTCGGTCCCCGGGCTCATCACCGGAAACGCCGGACCGACCGCCCCGTCCGGGACCGGCAAGAGCGAGACCAAGCCGCTCGGGTGGGTCAGCGAGGCGCGATGCTCGGGGCGGATGTCGATCTTGTCGATGTTCTCCCGGGTCAGGACGATCTCGAACTCGGGCCGATTCTTCAGCAGATACTCGACGTCTTCGATCTCTTTGATCAGCTCTTCGCACGACTGCTGCCGATCGTTCGCCTTCTTCGAGAGCGCCTTGCGAACGATCATCTCGACCTCTTGCGGGATCAAGAGATCCGGGCGCACCTGGCCGAAGGGCGGCGGCGGCGTCTGGACGTGCTGGATCAGGATCGCCAGGGGGTTCTCCGCGTCGAAGGGCGGCATTCCCGTGAGCATCTCGTAGAGGATGACCCCCAACGAGTAGACGTCGGATCGCGGGTCGAGGTCGAGCGAGCGGCTCTGCTCGGGGCTCATGTACTTCGGCGTACCGAAGATCACCCCGGCCTGGGTCAAGGTGCCCTGATTCTGGTCCGCCTGTTTGAGCTTGGCGACGCCGAAGTCGAGGACTTTGGCGAAGCTCGAGTCGTTGCCGACCTTCACCAGGAAGATGTTGTCCGGCTTCAAGTCGCGGTGTACGATCCCCTGGGCGTGCGCCTCGGTGAGACTGAGGCAGACCTGCTTGAGGATGTGCAGCGAGCGTTTGACCGCGAGCTGATGCTCACTGCGGATCGCGTTCTCGAGAGACATCCCCTCGAGAAACTCCATCGCGATGTAGAGGATCCCGTCGTCGGTTTGACCGAAGTCGTAGATCGAGATGGTGTTCGGGTGGTTCAACTTGGAGACGGCGAGGGCCTCCAAGTGGAAGCGCTTGACGACGGTCTCGTTCGAGGCGAACTCCTTGAGCAAGACCTTGATCGCCACGTGGCGATCCATCCCCTTTTGTCGCGCCTTGTAGACGGCGCCCATCCCACCAGCGCCGATTTTCGAGGTGATCGTGAAGCGATTGGCGATCACGCGGCCGATCAACGGGTCGCGGCTGACCTTCGCCCGCTCACGACTCTCGTGGGCGTCGAGCTTTTTGAGAATCTTGTCCTCGAGCGCCTCCTCGCTGGTCAACCCCGTGCTGGTGGTCTGCTCGGAGGTTTCCGGCGAGAGCTGGTCGCCCGTCTGGTCGACGCGTTTCCTCGTCGTCCCGCCGCCCATCGGCTTCTGGTACTGACCCGTGGCCTGAACGCGCCGAATCGCCTTCAGCTTCGAGGTGTCGCGGCGAATCATCTGCTTCGGGGCACTGCTATCGGCGGCCGTCGGCGGCGTCGACGAGATCTGCGTCTCGTCGCTTCGCGGCCCACTCAGCTGTGTATGCTCGCCTTGTTGGGAAGCCGACAACCGCGTCTCATCCGGCTGCGACCCTGCATTGAGTTTCGTTTGCTCCGTCATGGATGCCGTTCCTCACGTCCTAGGTCCCAAGAAAGCATTAGGTTTGATTATAACGCACCATTGTGCGATCGCGAATGGAATCTTTTGGCTTTGACGCGCGAGGGAGCGGATCGATCTACAGAAACGGCGCCTCGGGTGTGCGCGCCCACGCTGATCCGGCGGCGCGAGTGAACCGAGGAACGGGATGCGCGAAATCGGAGGGCAGCGGCGATGTCGCTGAAGGCGCTCGATCGAGCACGACCGAGCCCCAGGTCGAGCTCACTTCTTCTCGGGGGCTTTCTTCTCGTCGCCCTTCTTC
>JAGQJP010000453.1 GCA_020430585.1 Myxococcales bacterium
CACGCTCGCTTCGGCGTACCAGCAATGGATCGTCGACAACAGCCAGGGCCTCTACGATCCGGCCCCCGTCGTCGTCGAGCCCGGTGCCGATGTGAACACACCGACCCCGGACGTGAACACACCGACCCCGGACGTCGACACGCCGACCCCGGACGTCGACACGCCGACCCCCGACGTCGACACGCCGACCCCCGACGTCAGCGCCCTCGATACGACGACCGGCGTACCGGATCTCGTGGTTCCAGGGGCCGACACGACGGGGACCACCGACGATCTGACGTCACCGACCGACGACGCGCTGAGCACGAGCGCGGACACGACGGGGGACGTGAGCAACGCCGACAGCCAGCTCGACGCCAACGACTCGTCATCCCAGCTCGTCGCCGACGGCACGGGAGGCAGCGACTCCAAAGGCGGCTGCCAGCAGAGCTCGAGCCCGAGCGACCCGATCCTATGGCTCGTCCTGCTCGTCGGCCTCGTGCTCTTCGTCCGCCGCCGCGCCGTTTCCCCTCTCGATCACTGACACGTTTCAGGTTACCACCGTCTCACTGAGGAATATCTACCCCGGACGCATCTCGACGGCCAAAAGGCGGCGGCTTGACAATCGAGGCGTGGCCCCCTACAACAGGGAGTGACGCGCGATGTCATCGGTCTCGCCGGCCGGTGACGGCGACCGCATTTGACGACGCAGAGGATCGTAGATGTCTTCACGCATAGCCATGGGATTCCTACTCGGGACACTGCTCGCGGTGCACAGCGCCAACGGGGCGACGACGGTCGCATTCTGTGGCCAGCGGATTCGCGAAGACGCCGAGGCGGTGATCTGTCGACGACAGCCGGTGCGCTCCCTGCGCCCGCTGGCCAAGCTGCGCCAGCTGAAATGGCTCGAGCTCAAACAGCTCCACTTCGCTGACGACGAGCTCGTACACCTCCGCGGGCTCAGGCAGTTGAAGCGGCTCTACCTGATCGACGACCACCTCGACGGACGTGGCCTGGTGCATCTGGCCGGCCTGACGAACCTGCGCACGCTGGACCTCGCACGCAATCCGCTGACTGATCGTCGGCTGCCGGCGCTCCTCGGGCTGCGGGCCCTCGGCAAGCTGAAGAAGCTCGTGCTCGCTCGCACCTCGATCACCGATCGGGGCGTGGCCCAGTTGCTGCCGCGACTCGCCGCGATCCGGCAGCTCGACCTCGACTTCACGTCGATCGGTGACGCCGCGCTAATCGGTGTGGCACGGTTGAAGCGCCTCTCGCTGCTCGGCCTCGTCGGAACGCGGATCACCGAGCGCACGCTGCGACGGCTCGAAACGATGCGGCAGCTGACGTTCGTCGCCGTCGCGGGTACGTGCTACGACGGCGACGAAAGCGTCAAGCGGCTGCGTATGAAGCTCGGAAAGACGGCGAGCGTGACGGTGAACCATCCGAGCTTCCCTCCATCGCACGCCTCCGTCGTGGAGCGCGGTCGTACCCTCCGGCGGGTACGGGTCAAGCCGCGCCACTGTCGATCGGATCCCGGCTCGACGAAGCGGGAATCGAAATCGCCGAAACGCTGATTTTGGCGAAGCCCGTTGCACACGTGTCGTCAACGGCGACGAAACGAGTCGCGCTCGCAAGCTCGAGCAGGTCGAGCGAACCGCCCCTCATCTGCTCGGCAGTCGGCGCGCCTGCCGAGGTGCCAGGTGGCGACGGGCCAGCGCCAAGACGGCCGCGGGACCCCGTCGAATCCAGCGTTCGAGGTCGAGCGGTGAGCGCTGGGTCTCGACCGAGAGCCAGAGCGCGAAGGGTAGCGCGCCCCATTTTTGGCGAAAGGGACCGTTCGCCAGGCCGCGCAGCAACAGCTCGACGCGTCGCGAGTCGGGCGATCCGGAGAGCGCGATGAGCCGCTCGACGAGGATTGGCGTCAGCTCTCGCAACACCTTGCGCGCCTGCGCCGTGAGTCGCCCGCGCCCGTCGACCCATCGCTCGCCGAGGGACCAGTAGTGGCCGAGACCCTCGTAGTAGATCTGGCGAAGAGCACGCTGAAGCGGCGTCTCCGAACGCGGTCGAGCGAGCCGAGCCTTCGTCAGCAGGTGGGCCAGCTCGTGGGAGAGCAGGCGCCGCAGCTGCGCCGCAGATCGCCCGCTGACGGCACCATAGGTTCGAATCAACGCCGACAGATCGAGGGCGATCACCGCGCGCCCGAAGGTGAAGCCATCATCACCGCCGTAGTTGCCGACCAGCAGCGTCAGGGCCGGAACGTTCGCCCCGGAATAGGCGCGTTCAACGGCGAGTCGATCGCGACCCCGCCAGAGCGGAAGCACCGCACGCAGCTCGTTCAGCCAGGCACGCTGCTCGGCGCTCAGCGGGTGACGCACTAGATCGCCCGGCGTCGGGCGGCGGTTTCCGCGGCGCGCGACGATCGCAGCAAGCCAGCGGGGCGACGGGGTGCCACTCGGCGTCAGCCCGAGCTGGAGCGCGGGTGGGGGGCCGATGAGCCGCGCCGGATCGAGGCGATCGGCGAGAAATCGAAGCTCCATCCGCAGCCGCGGATCGGCGTCGCCGTGTCGTCCGGGCATCGCGTGGAACCGATGGGCCACGCGCAGCTCCCGCAGTCGCTGGCTGAAGCGCCGCGCAGGAGGAAGAAGGCCGAACTCGTCGTCGCGTCCGACGGCGATCACGATCCGCCCCGCGAGGATCTGTCGCAGCCCGCGAAGAATCTCGGAGCGCTCCAGCATCCGGATCGGACTGTGCTCGAGCCAACGCCGCCAGACCACGGGGTCGACGCGTCCCGTGCGCAGACTTGCCGGCCACCGCAGGCCCGACGCGGACGGCGGCGACCAGCTCATCGCGTAGCTGATCATCTGACCCTCTTGCTGGTAGCTCGGCCGCGCCAGGGCGTCTTCGAGGCGCAACCAGGCGAGCCAGGGTTGCCTCAGGTAGCGCGTGCCGCCTCGGATCTCGCTGAGCCAGCCCTCGAGATCGAGGCCGTCCGGTGCCGACGCGCCGAGGGCCGCAAAGAGATCGGGGAAACGCAGCGCGAGCGAGACGGCGTTGAAGCCGCCCGTCGATTGCCCCAGTACGGCGCGGGCGCTCGCCAGCGGAATCGTTCGCAGCGAGCGGTCGACGTGCGCCACAGCGTCGCGCACGAACCGTCCCCAGCTGCCGTTTTGCGGCGAGTCGACGAAATAGCTGCTGCCCGTCACCGTGTGGCTATCGACGCCGACGAGGATCACCTCACGCGTGAGTTGATCGGCGATCGGGCCGAGATGGCTCGGGCCGCTCAGATAGCGCAGATCCGTCGAGCCGAAACCGGGGAAGAGATAGACCACGGGGTATCGGCGCTCGGGCCGCTCTGCGTAGCTCGGAGGCAGATAGGCGCAGAGCCGACGCCGCGTGCGGTTGCCGACGCGGCCGCGGACATAGGGGGCATCGACGATCAGCAGCTCGAAGCGCGGCCCCGCGCAGCGCTCCCGCCGCGGCCCGCGTGGTCGCCTTGGCGCCTTGGGGCGAGTGCTCGGATTCGGCGCGACGACGACGTCGAGTGGTCCGAGACGTCGGGGCCCGACGTCGACGAGCGGGCTCCGACCGAGCCAATAGCCGGTGTGGCCGCCGAGGAGCGCCGCCAAGAGATTCTGCTGCTTGTCGGTCACCGCCAGCACACGCACGCGACCCTGCGGAACGCCGCGGAAGATGACGGCGACCGGCTTGTCGCGCGCGGAGGGATCGAGCGGCACGACGCGGTAGCGCATCAGCAACCGCACGAACAACGCAAAGCTCGGCGCCCCTTTGCGACGCTGCTCGACCTCGGTCTCCCACCAGACGACGAGACGGTCCCCCGGCGGCGTATCGCGCGAGGCGAGGCGAACCCGAGCGTCCAGAGAGCCCAGCGATCGTGCGAGCGTACGCGTGTGCCCCTTCCTCGGCTGTTGCCCACGCGTCTTGCGCGCCGCGCCCAAGCGCGGGCAGGCCGAGAGGAGAAGGGTCAGCGCGAGAACGGCATGGCCTACGCGGGCCCAACATTGGTGCGGTATCGTGGGGATGGCAGCGCTCCTTCTCAAATTGTCGTCGACAGCATACTACCGATCGCCCCGGGCGCCAACCGCCGATCGACGGACGATTCGATTGGAATTTGGCGGCGAGCTGGACTTTAATGGTGGGCGGGGTGCCGACGGAGCGCATCTCGCTCCCGGTCGGGTTCGCGCGCGTTCGACGACGCGCGCACAGGAGGTAGAGATGTCGAAGATTCTCGCTATCGCAGCGGCTTTCACGTTGCTCGCGGGCCTCACGGCCTGCGGCGGCTCGTCCTCGAGCAGCGGCGACACCAACCCGGGGTCCGACGTCGTGACCACGGGCGACGCGCAAACCAATGACGGCACCGAGGGCGGCGACACAACGCAGAGCGCCGATCTGGATCACGATTTCGCCGGGCTGACGCCGATCCAGAGCGGGTTGACGCGAGAGACGGCGCCACAGGTCCCGCCGAGCGACCTCGAGACGCTCGCCGCGGACAATAACCGCTTCGCCTGGAAGCTCTACCAACAGCTACGAACCGAGGACGGTAACCTCTTCTTCTCGCCCTACAGCATGACGCTCGCCCTGGCGATGACCTACGCCGGCGCCAAATCGACGACGGCGACGGAGATGGAGACGGCGCTCGAATTCTCCCTCGGCCAGAGCAAGCTGCACACGACGCTCAACGCCCTCGACCTCGAGCTCGCCAAGCGCGGCGTCGGGGCCCAGGGGGCCGACGGTGGAAAGTTCCGGCTCAACATCGTCAACGCGATCTGGGGTCGAACGGGATACACCTTCCTCGACCCCTTCCTCGATACCCTGGCATTGAATTACGGGGCCGGCCTCTTCTCGCTGGACTTCGTCGGCGATCCCGACGGCTCCAGGCTCTTGATCAACGACTGGGTCGCGACCAAGACCGAGGAGCGGATCAAGGACCTCCTGCCCGGCGGCTCGGTCACCTCGGACACCGTGCTCGTCTTGACCAACGCGATCTACTTCAACGCGGCCTGGTACAGCCCGTTCGACGAGAAGGACACCGACAGCGACGGCGTCTTCACCCTCCTCGACTCGACCACCGTCAAAGCGGTGATGATGAAGCAGATCGCCGAGTTGGAGTACAAAGCGGGAGACGGCTACCAGGTCGTCCAGATGCCCTACAGCGCGGGCGAGAACAAGGCGCCCGAGCTGTCGATGTACCTGATCCTCCCCGATTCCGGGACCTTCGCGAGCTTCGAGGGCGGGCTCGATTCGGAGGCGATCGAGGGGATCATCGGCGGGCTGGGTACGCGCCAGGTCACCCTCACGCTGCCGCGCTTCGAGTTCACCGCCCAATTCGAGGCGTCGCTGCTACTCGGGGCGTTGGGGATGCCCACCGCCTTCACCGACCTCGCCGACTTCTCCGGGATGAACGGGATTGGCGGCCTGGTGATCAGCAAGGTGATCCACAAGGCCTTCGTCAAGGTCAACGAGCAGGGCACCGAAGCTGCCGCCGCGACCGCCGTGATCATCAACGACACGTCGGTGCCCGAGCCCGCCACGATCACCCTCGATCGCCCGTTCCTCTTCCTGATCCGCGATCA
>JAGQJP010000454.1 GCA_020430585.1 Myxococcales bacterium
AGCGCGCCGGCTTGCGACGCGTCACGCTCGGAATGGAGTCGGGGAGCCCAGCGGTGCTCGAGAGGTTGGGAAAGCCAACGTCCGCCGCCGAGATCCTCTCGGTCGTCGAGAGAATGAAGGCGGCCGGCCTGCTGGTCAACCTGGTGCTTCTCGTCGGCGCTGGCGGAGAGCGGCTGCGGGCGGCGCACGTCGATCAGACCGTGGCCCTGCTGAGCCAGATGCCCCTCGAGCGGCGCGACCGGATCTTCCTCTCGGAGCTCGTCCTCGCCGAGTCCGCCCCGCTCCTCGGGCAGGAGCCGCAGTCGGCGCAGCTCGACGCCGCTAGCCTGGCCGCGGAGAGCGCCTCCCTTCGCTCGGCCCTGCGGCAGCTCGATGCGCATCCCCAGATCGCGCGGTACGACATTCGGGAGTTTCACGGCTGACAGAGCGGTGGTATCATACGCCTGATGAGGCCCAAGCTGACAATCGCCCGGGTCCTCGCCGTCATCGGTCTGCTCGCGATCCTGGGGTCGACGAGCCGACCGGTCGAGGCGGCGTCGGCCGGAGAGCTTCGAGCGCTGCGCAAGCGGATGGTCGCGACGTTCCGGGCGAAGCGCTACCGCTCGAGCCTCTCGATCGCCCTGCGTCTCTACAAGCTGGAGCGCGCGCCGAAATACCTCGCCAACGTGGGCCGCTGCTACGATCTGCTCGGTGACGAGCCGCGGGCGATCGAATTCTATCGCCGCTATCTGAGCGAGGGACGGGACCACGAGCGCAAGCGAGCGATCGTCAATCGCATCGCCGTTTTGGAGCGGCAGTTCGAGAAGCGGGGGCGGATCGTCGAGATCACGAGCACGCCGACGGGAGCGCGGGTCTACCTCGATGGCGAGCCCCGCGGTGTAACGCCGGTCGCGTTGATGGTGTCGCGCGGACGCCATCGGATCGAGCTGCGCCGCAAGGGCCGCCCGCCGCTGACGCGGATCGTGAATATCGACGGTGGACCCAAGATGCATCTCGCCTTTCGCGAGACCGAACGGCGACCCGTCGGGCCGACTGGGCCACGCGGGAGGGAACTGGCGCACGCCGGGCGCTTCTTCGTCGGTCTGCAGATCGGCCCGGGCTTCCCGCTCGTGCGCTCGAAAGAGGCGACGTTGAACGACCCGCTCAACCCCGCGCTGTTCACCGAGAAGTTTCGTCCCCACGTGCAGATCGGCCTGAGCGTTGGGCTCGACGTGTTGCCCTCGCGGCTCGAGACGCGGATCGAGATCTCCCTCGCCTTGATCCACAAGGTCAACGCCTGCGCGCGCGCCAACACGCTCGCCAGCGCCACCTGCACCACGGGGAGCACCGATGGCGTTCTCAGCGTCGTCGACATCGTCAACGTCTGGGCCTTTCTCTGGAAACCGACCCGCGCCCCCTTCTTTCTGATCCCCGAGCTCGGGCTCGGCGGCTTCGTGGTCAAGCACAAGAACCTCGGCACGAACGCAGGTGTCTCGCTGCGCGTGGCGCTCGGCCTGTCCTACCGGTTTGGTCGCCACTTCGAGGCTCGCTTGTTGCCCCTGCGCATCGACACCTGGTTTCCCCTCTCTGGACAGTGGAATGCACAGTACACCGGGCTCGTGACGTACTCGATTTCGGCGGATTTTCGCGCTCGCTTCTGATCGACGGGTCTGATACAGTGGCCCTCCGGCCGCACAGCGTCCGGTACGCGCGACCGTCGCGCCAAGGAGAGGCTCAATGGGTTCCCCCCGTCCTTCCTACTGCATCCTCGGATTTCCCGACGACCGGGGCGTCACCTCGGCTGGCGGTCGCGCTGGCGCCTCAGGCGGGCCGGGGGCTTTCCGTCAGATGCTGAAGCACTTCTCGGGACGCGAGCATGTAAGGGAGCAACTCGCCGCGGACATCGACTTCCCCAGCGGCGCCTCGTCGCTAGCCCAAACCCATCGGAACGCGACGACCTTCATCGCCGAGCAGCACTCGCAGCACCGCTGGAGCATCGTCGTCGGCGGCGGCAGCGATTTCGGGTACGCGCAGCTGCGCGGAATCTACGAGTCCCTCGGCTCGAGGCTCTCGCACCGTCCTGTGATCGGCTGCCTCAACGTCGACGCGCACCTCGACTGTAACCCCACCGTCGAGGCCTGCAACGCCTACTCGCCCTTCTACACCGCGATCGAAGAGTGCTGGATCGACCCGGGCCAGCTGGTCCAGTTCGGCGCACAGCGCCACTGCAACCCGCGCGCCGCCTGGGAATTCGCCGAAGCGCGAAACTGCGTCGTCGTTCTCTTCGATGAGCTGCGCACCCACGACGATGTGGTCTCCCTCTTCGCCCAGAACCTCCACCACCTCGCCGCGTATTGCGACGTCGTCACCGTGCAGCTCGACCTCGATAGCATCGCACAAGCCTTCGCCCCCGGCGTCAGCGATCCCCAGAGCGAGGGCCTGGCGCCCCGCGACATCGTCGAGATGATGCGCATCGCCGGTCGCACGGCGGCGGTCGAGTCCCTTGGCATATTCGAGCTCAACCCCCGCTTCGACGTCGACAACCGTACGGCGCGCCTCGCCGCGACGGCGGCGTACTACTTCATCGCCGAGCGCCTCGCCCATCCGCAAGCGGTGATCGAGTAGTCGCTCAGGAGCGCGCGCTCTTGGACTGGCGTTCCCGAAAGAGCTGGCGCACCTCGTCGTCCGGTAGCGGCCGGGCGTAGAGGAATCCCTGGGCCGCATCGCAGCCCACCGAGCGCAGGAGCCGCGCTTGGCGCTCGGTTTCGACGCCCTCGGCGATCGTCGCCAGACCGAGATTCTGACCGAGCTGCACGATCGTCTTGACGATCTCGAGCTCCCGCTCGTCGGAGCCGAGTCGCATCGTGAACGAGCGATCGATCTTCAGGCTCTCGAGGGGCATCCGACTGAGGTAGCTGAAGGAGGAGTAGCCCGTGCCGAAGTCGTCGATCGAGAGGCCGATCCCCATCGCGTTGAGCTCGCCGAAGACCCGTGCGCTCGCTTCGGGGTTGTCCATGATCGCGCTCTCGGTCAGCTCGAGCTGCAACAGCTCGGCGGGGAGACCGACGCTGCGCAGCGCCTCCTCGATCGTCCCGACGAAATCCTCCCGCGTCAGCTGGCGCGCGGAGATGTTGACGTGGAGCTTGACCTCCCGCGGGATCAACCCATCGTCGAGCCAGATCTTCATCGCCGCGATCGCGCTCTTGAGAATCCAGTGTCCGAGGGTATGGATCAATCCCGTCTCTTCTGCGACGGCGATGTACTCGGCGGGGGACATCGCGCCATGTTGGGGGTGACGCCAGCGCAAGAGCGCCTCGAGCGCCACGACGCGGCGGTCCTCCAGCGCGAAGATCGGCTGATAGGCCAAATAGAGCTCATCGCGTTGGAGCGCGGCCCGCAGATCGTTGGCCAGACGCATGAACCCGACAGCCCGTTCTCGCATGCTGTTGTCGAATACGACGGACTTGGCCCTCCCCTGGCTCTTGGCCATGTAGAGGGCGGTATCGGCGTCCCGCAACATCTCTTCGGCCCGGTAGTCCTCGCCCTTGCCGATCACGACCCCGCAGGAGATCGAGAGGCGAAGCTCCTCGTCGCCGAGACGAAAGGGAAGATCGAGCTGGCGCAACAAGCGCTCGGCTAGCTGCATCAGCTCGTGGGAGCTACCGGGGTTGGCCCGAAGGATCGCAAATTCGTCGCCGGAAATCCGCGCCAGGGTCGTGTGAGTCCCCAGAAACTGCGAGAGCCGCCGGCCGACGGCGACCAGCAGCTGATCGCCCATCGAGTGACCGAGGCTCTCGTTGATGCTACGGAAGTGATCGATGTCGAAGAAGAGGATCCCCACCGCCTCGCCTTCACCGCTCGAGCGCAAGAGCGCTTGCTCGACGCGATCGAGAAAGAGCGTGCGATTGGGCAGCCCGGTCAGCCGATCGAAGAAGACCCCGCGCAGCAGCTGCTCTTCGACCCGCTTGCGCTCGCTGATATCCGAGATCACGATCTGCGCGCGATAGTCGTCGTCCCACTCGACGCGCGCCGCTGCCAGCTCGACCGGCACACGCGTGCCGTCGAGGCGATTCAGCTCAGCCTCGGTGCGCACGGGATCGTCGCTCTCGAGAACCCAGCTCAGCCACGAGTCATCGGGATGAGCGCCGCGAAGGGGCCAGAAGTCGTGGATACTCGAGCCGATCAGCTCTCGGGAGTCGGGAGCGCCCAGTATTTGCGCGAGTACGCTGTTGGCGATCTCGATCACTCCGTCGCCGCGCACGACGCCAACCCCATAGGGCGAGACCTGGATGAGTCGCTCGAGGCGCCCGTGCTCTTCGAGGAGCTCTCGAAACCGGTTGAGGCGCACGATCGTGCGCACGCGCATTTTCAGCTCGCGGCGATCGAAGGGCTTGGTGACGAAGTCGTCGGCGCCGACCTCGAAGCCGCGCAGGCGGGAGGCGCGGTCGTCGAGGGCGGTGATCATCACGATCGGCACCTTGCCGAGCACGGGATCCCGGCGCAGCACACGACAGACCTCGAACCCGTCGAGGCCGGGCATCATCACGTCGAGCAGGATCACGTCGGGCCGCACGCGAGTCGCGACGCTCAGCGCCTGTTGGCCATTGTCGGCGAAGGCCAATTGATACCCTTCGCGCTGAAGCACGCCACCGATCAAGTCGCGCCCGACGTCGGTATCGTCGACGATCAAGATCGTCGGACGCGCGCTATTTCCTCGGTCCTCTGAACTCACGTTGCTCGACTGTGGTGGAAGATCCTCTCCCTGGATTGTAGACGGTCGACCGGCCGATGTCCACGCTTTCGCCCCCCTCGCGCTAGAGGGCCGCCGAGGTCTCCTCGAGCTCGCGTCCGGTGGTCTCTGGAAGCCAGAACCAGATCATCGTCAGGGCGACCAGTGGAAATATCGCCGTCGACGAGACCGCGGTGCCCCAACTCGTCGCCTCGGCGACGAGCCCGACGCCGATCGGCGAGAGAACGTACCCGATCCGGCCGAGCAAATTGTTCGACCACGCGAAAGCGTCAGCGCGAAATTCGGTGGGAAAGAGCTCGGTCGTGTAGGCGTTGAGAACCGGAAGCACGGCGCTGGCACCGAAGATCCCGAGGGTCAGGGCCGCACCGAGGAGCAGCGGGCCATACAGTTGGTACGAGCCGAGGACGCCGAGGGCGGTGAGGACGAAGATCACGACCGCCCCCATCCGGCGACCGAGCTTGTCGATCAAATACCCGACGGAGAAGACCATCGGCATCGAGACGACGGCGGCGATCGGGATGATCAGTCCGACCATCTCTTTGGTGAAGCCGCGCTCGGCGAGCACGAACTCCTTCCAGAAGGTGACGGCGTTCTGCGTGCACAGATAGGTGACGAGCCAGACGATGGTCAGCTGAATCAGCCGTTTGCGATAGGGTGAGCTCCAGATCGCCCAGATGTTGTGCCGCGTCTCGTCGGTGCGTTGCATGAAGCGTTTGGTCTCCTTGAGGTTCCTCCGAGCGATCGCCAACAGCACGAGCGGAACGGCGCCGACGAAGTAGACCAGACGCCAGCCCAGCCCGGTATACTCGGGGTGCGCCCCGACGAGCAGCGCGCCCAGGCTCTCGCTGCGGGTCGCGAGCAACAGCGGCACGACCCCGGCGCAGACGATCGAGCCGAGGCTCGAAAACCCCTGGATCACGCCGATCACGAAGCCGCGGCGTGCCGCGGGATACTCTTCGGCGGCGATCACCATCGTCGTCGCCCACTCCCCGACGAGGAAGAGGCGGGCGATCATCTGCGCGATGGCGAAGAGCTCCACGTTCGGCGCCAGCCCCGAGAGCAAGGTGAAGATCGTGTAGCCCGCGATCGTCAAGGTCAACACCCGACGGCGCCCCCAGGAATCGGCCTTGCGCACCATCAGGTAGGCCAACACCGTTCCGGCGTTGATGAAGGCGACGAGCATCCCGCCATCGAACTTCGAGAGCCCCCACTGGGCGCGCAGCTCGGGGAGGATCTGCGTCAGCGCGAGGAAGTCGAAGCCCTCGAAAAATGTGGCAACACTCAGAAAAAAGAAGAGTTTCTTTTGGTAGGGGGTCAGACGATCGCCGCTCAAGGGCTCGGCATTCGGCGTCTGGCTCATCGGCTCCTATCCTCTCGTCGCGGGTAATGGACGCAGCTACCGCGGCGACGCGCGGATAGTCGTCGACGTTCGGCGACTTACCGTTTGCTGTACATTCGCTTGCCGACCTTGATCCCCGAGATCTGGCCTCCCGTACGGACGACCTGACCGATCTGACGCCAGAGCTGAACCGCGACGGGGATGTTGTTCACCGTTCCGCCGCTGAGGCACTTGCCTTTGTAGAAGTCGAGATTGCAGGTCGTGATCTGCCCGCCGATGTAGCGCTCCTCTTTCTTCGTGCGGACGAAGATCCGGTCGCCGACGACACCCCACGTGCCCGAGTGGGCGATCAGCCGCGTCAACATATCGTAGGTCGGCTTGTGGAAGCGATAGCTCCCCGTCGCGTCGAACTCGAAGGAGAAGCCCTTGCCCAGCTGGGGATCGGTGGTCCAGCGGCCGACGAGGATCTTGCTCGGCTTCGCTTTGCCCAACAGATCGCAGTCGAAGAAGCTCAGATAGTCCTTCTGCACCCAGCCCTTGAGGGTGTGGGGAAGCAGCACGTATTGCCAGACCACGTCGGAGATCGCCTTGCGATCGCCCATCCGTACGATCGCGCCTCGCTCGAGGGGTCGCAACGACGTGGCGTACTGATTCGGCGCCGCACGAAGCGCAGCGTGACGTTTCAGCATTCGACAGTCGCCATCCGCGGCGAACCCGGCACGCGGCGCGATTCCGAGGAGGAGCAGGCCCAAAAACAGCGCGGTCCACGGCGCCGATAACGGGAAAACAGCTCGTTCATTCATCTTCTTTCCTCATGTTCGCTTCGCATTTCGCATAATTTTCACACACTTCGTTGCGCGTTGTCAATCGACGTCGCCCTCCTCGTAGAATGGGA
Organism: Myxococcales bacterium; assembly: GCA_020430585.1. Classification (GTDB taxonomy): domain Bacteria; phylum Myxococcota_A; class UBA9042; order JAGQJP01; family JAGQJP01; genus JAGQJP01. The sequence continues at coordinate 6,964 of JAGQJP010000454.1, forward strand.
AGTGGAGCTGCGGGTCGTCGTCACGGCGCAGATTGGAGACGCTGATTCCGAGCAACCGAACGCCGAGGTCCGAGCGCTCGATCCGACCGAGGAGCTCGAACGCCGCGGCGCGGATCGCCTCGCGCTCGATCACGTAGCGAGGCAGCGTCACGGCACGGGTCACCGTACGAAAGTCGGCGAAGCGCAGCTTGAGCGTCACCGTCCGGCCCGGCCTCTCGATCTCGCGCAGCGACGATGAGACCTCGTCGGCGAGATCGGCGAGCACCGTCTGCATCGCCTCGAGATCGAACAGATCGACCGCGAAGGTCCGCTCGGCGCCCCGAGACTTGGCGACGCGACGCGGAACGACGGGGCGGTTGTCGATGCCCCGCGCCAGGTCCTGGAGCGTGCGGGCGTAGGAGCCGAGGACGCGCTCGAGGGTGGTCAGGGAGAAGCGCGCCAGCTCACCGATCGTCTCCAGCCCGAGCTCGCGAATCCGCCCCGCCGTGGCCGGGCCGACGCCCCAGAGGCGCTCGATCGGCATGTCGCGGAGGAACGCCTCGACCCGTTGCGGCGGAACGACCACCAACCCGTTGGGCTTGTCCCAGTCGCTGGCCAGCTTGGCGATGAACTTGTTCGGCCCAACTCCTGCGGAGGCCGGCAGATCGAGCTCGCTCCGGATTGCGGCGAGAATCGAGCGCGCCAGCGGGGTGGCGTAGGGTTCGTCGAGGCGATTCTGGGTCACATCGAGGTAGGCCTCGTCGAGGGCGAGGGGCTCGACGAGCTCGGTGTAGCGGCGAAAAATCGCCCGGATCTCGCGAGAGACGGAGAGATACGCGTCGAAGCGCGGCCGCAGGAAGATCGCAGCGGGGCAGAGCCGACGGGCGCGAGACGCGGGCATCGCCGAACGCACGCCAGCGCTCCGTGCCTCGTAGCTCGCGCTCGCCACGACACCGCGCCCATCCGGGGAGCCGCCGACGATCACGGGGCGCCCGCGGAGCGTGGGATCGTCGCGCTGCTCGACCGACGCGTAGAAGGCGTCCATGTCGACGTGGATGATCCGTCGAATCGGCGCCGCGCTCGTCATCCGTCGGCGACGGCCTTCATCGTCAACGAGATCCGGCGCCGCGCCAGGTCTACGTCGAGAACCCGAACGCTGACGCGATCGCCGACCGCGACGACGTCATGGGGATCGCGAACGTAGCGATCGGCGAGCTGGGAGATGTGGACCAGCCCGTCCTGCTTGACGCCGAGATCGACGAACGCGCCGAAGGCGGTTACGTTGGTCACGACGCCGACGAGCGACATTCCCTTGCGCAGATCGTCGAGGCTGTTGACGTCGTCGCGATAGCGAATCGGCTCGAAGCTCTCGCGGGGGTCGCGGCCCGGGCGGGCGAGCTCGGCGATGATGTCCCGCAGCGTCGGCTCGCCCACGTCCCCGCCGACGTAGCGTGACGGATCGATCTTCCGCGTGCTCTCGGCGTTGCCCACCAGCGACGAGAGTGCGAGGCCGAGATCGGCGGCGATCCGCTCGACGAGTCGATAGCGCTCGGGGTGCACCGCCGACGCGTCGAGGGGATTGTCGCCATCGCGGACCCGTAGAAATCCCGCCGCCTGTTCGAAGGTCTTCGGCCCCAATCCCTGCACCGCGAGGAGCTCTTTTCGCGAAGCGAAGCGACCGCGTCCATCGCGATGCGCGACGATGCGCCGCGCCAATGCCGGTCCGACGCCGGCGACATGCTGCAAGAGCGCGGGGCTGGCGGTATTCAGATCGACGCCGACGTGGTTGACGCAATCTTCGACGACGGCTTGCAGTTGGGCCGTCAAGAGCTTGTGGTCGACGTCGTGCTGATACTGCCCGAGGCCGACGGATTGCGGATCGATCTTCACCAGCTCCGCCAAGGGATCCTGAACGCGGCGGGCGATCGAGACGGCGCCGCGCATCGAAACGTCGAAGTCCGGCAGCTCGGCGCGCGCGATCTCCGACGCGCTATAGACGCTCGCCCCGACCTCGCTGACGAGCATCACCGTGGGCGACGTCCCGGGCCTCGCCGCCACGAGCTCTCGCAGGAAGGCCTCGGTCTCGCGTCCTCCCGTTCCGTTGCCGACAACGACGAGAGCCGGGCGATAGCGCTCAATCCAGGCGGCGATCACGCGCCCAAACTGCTCGCGCTCGCGATCGGAGCGATGCAGATAGAGCGTCTCGTGGGCCAAGGGGGTGCCGGTCTCGCCGACGACCACGCACTTGCAGCCCGTGCGCTGACCCGGATCGACACCGATGAGCACCTTCTCGCCAAAGGGCGCGGCGAGCAACGCGTTGCGCAGGTTCTTGGCGAAGACCTCGACGGCCTCGCGATCGGCGCGCTCCTTCAACTCACCGCGGAGCTCTTTCTCGAGGCTGGGCAGCAGCAGGCGGCGCAACCCGTCGAGCGTCGCCTCGCGCAGCTCCCGACGGAACGGGGAACGCGCATCCTCGCCGACGACGCGGAGAATGCGCTCACCGACGGCCTCGGGCTCGAGCTCGATGGCGGCGCGCAACACACCGTCCGCCTCACCGCGAAAGACGGCGAGGATCCGATGCGACGGGGCGCGAGAAAGCAGCTCGTCGTACTGGAGATATTGATCGAACTTCGTCGGTCCGTCGGCGGCGCCCTTCGCCCGTTTCGAGACCAGGCGCCCCTCACGGCGCATTCGCTCGCGCGCCAATTGCCGCACGTCCGAGCGCTCGCAAACCACCTCGGCGACGATGTCGCGGGCCCCCTGCAGCGCCGCATCGACATCCGCCACCCCCTTGTCGGGGTCGAGATATCGCGAAGCGCTGGCCTTCGGTGAGCCCTGTCGCGGCTGCTCCAGGATCTCGACGGCGAGCGGTTCGAGCCCTTTCTCTCGCGCCATCGACGCGCGCGTGCGACGCTTTGGCCGGAACGGCAGATAGAGGTCCTCGAGCTCGACGCGGCTGCGACAGGCGGCGATCGCACGGCTCAGCTCGTCGGTCAGCTTGCCTTGGCTCTCGATGCTCTGCAGCACCACCTCGCGGCGGTCGAAGAGCGCCTCGAACGCCGCGGCGCGCTCGGAGACTGCCCGGATCTGAACCTCGTCGAGACCGCCCGTTCGCTCTTTACGATAGCGCGCGATGAACGGGACCGTGGCCCCTTCGGCGACGAGCTCGACGACGGCCCGCACCTTTTGCGAGCCGAGACCCGTCTGCTCGGCTACATATCGAATCGTCTGGTCGAGTCGCTCGCTGATCATCATCCCTCGCCTCGGGTCATCGGTGTTCGGCAGCTACTCTACCCGATCCCGACGGCGTCGGCCAGTCTCTCTGATGCGGCCCGCGCGTGTCGGGCCGTGACGCGTGAGCGTTGATCCAGGGCCGTGCGCCCTTCGATTGACGAATCGCCGAGCAGCGCGTATACTTCAATCGAGTCAACAATTCCTACTGAAAACGCTATGCCCTCGTACGACACCGTCCCGGAAATGCCGGCCTTCGATCCCGACGACGCCGGTGGCGATCGCGTTCCCTGTCTGTTGGCTCTGAACGGAGTCGACGCCGGCCGGCTGATCCGCCTCGACTTCTCCCACGGGCCGCTGACCCTCGGGCGCGACCCGAGCTCGGCGGTCTGCATCCCCAATGCCGAGATCTCGAGACGCCACGCCCAGCTGCGGCTCCTTCCCGACGGCTCGATCGAGCTCGCCGATCTCAACAGTCGCAACGGCAGCTTCGTCAATCGCGAGCAGGTGACGGCGGCGCGGCTACGAGAAAACGATCGACTCCAGTTCGGACCGCGGGTCGAGCTGAAGTTCGTCTTCCACAACAGCGACGAGCGCGAGCTCTTCGATAGCCTCTACGCCCGGGCGGGGCGCGACGCGTTGACCTCGGCGTTGACCCGGCAATACTTCATGGACGCCTTTCAGCGGGAGTGGTCCTTTTCACGACGCCATCACGTGCCGATCGCGTTGGTGATGATCGACCTCGATCGCTTCAAGTGGGTCAACGACACCCATGGGCACCCAGCGGGCGACGCGGTCCTCGCCGAGTTCGCCGAGCGAATGCGCCAGGTGGTGCGCAACGAGGATCTCCTTGGCCGCTACGGCGGCGAAGAGTTCGTGCTGCTGCTCCGCGACACCTTGATCGGCGGGGCGCTGATCGTCGCCGAGCGCTGCCGTCGCGCGATCGCCGATCGCCCCTTTCGGCTGCCGAGCGACGAGCGGATCTCCGTCACGGCCTCCTTCGGCGTGGTCTGCTACGACGCCGACGAGATCGGCAAACATCTACCCGCCGAGATGATCGAAGCCGCCGATCGCTATCTCTATCGCGCCAAGGAAGAGGGGCGCAATCGCGTCCGCTCGACGGTTGGCGATCCGCCGCAGGACTCCGACCCCACCTCGCCGAGCCATACGCAGCCCCAGTGGGGAGACCCACCGCCAGAGGGCGAGTCCGGAACATCGACCTGAGGCGCGATCTCACTCGTCTGCGAGCATCCGCAGGTAGCTCAGATAGCGCTGGCGCGGTAGCTCGCCAGAATCTACCGCTTCGCGAACGGCGCAATAGGGCTCGACGGTGTGCTTGCAGTCGCGAAAATGACACGAGTCGCTGCGATCGCCGAACTCGGGGAAGTAGTCCTTCAACGTCTCGGCGTCGACCTCCCACAAGCCCCAGCTGCGGATTCCCGGGGTGTCGACGATGTACCCGCCGCCCTCGATCGGAAAGAGCGTCGAGACGGTGGTGGTGTGTCGCCCGCGACCATCGTGCTCGCGGACCTCTTGGATCTCCATCGCCTCGCGCCCGAGGAGCCGGTTGGTCAACGAGGATTTGCCGACCCCCGAGTGGCCGCAGAAGACGCTGAAGCGCCCGACGAGCAGCGCGCGCAACTCGTCGATCCCTTCGCCCGTCTGCGCCGACGTATGAACCACGGGTACGTCGAGCAGGTCGTAGGCGCCGAGGTCCGGCGGCGTATCGAGGTCGCACTTGTTGATGCAGATGACAGGCGCGATCCCGCCGTACTGGCACATCACCAGATAGCGATCGATCAGCTTCATTCGGAAGGTCGGGCGCGTGGTCGCGGCGACGATCACCGCGCGATCGATGTTCGCCGCCAGAACGTGCTCGCGCCCGGCTCCAGCTCGGCGCTGTCGCCCTTCTCGCATGCGCACGAGCCGTGTGGTCCGCTCGTTGGTGCGGTAGACCACGCCGCCGCCCTTGTCGTCGGGAAGGAAGCGCACGTGATCGCCGACGACCATCGCGTTGTCGACGTCACGGAAGGCGCCATCGGCGACCTTGCAGCGCCAGTAGGCCCCTTCGTAGAGCACGGTGCAGGCGCGTTTGTGCACCATCGCGACGATCGCGTCGCAGAGCAGCGGCTCGTCGGCTGACACGATCGCGTCGACGCGACCGTCATCCTCGCGAGAGGGGGCGCGGTGAGGGGGATTCGATGAGCCCGAAGCAGGCGGTCGACCGCGGCGTTTACCCATCAAACCGTCACTGCTTCCAAATCAACTTCCAGGGGTGGCGCTTGAGATTCTTCATCGTCTCCTTGACGATCTCGTAGAGCTCTTCTTCATTGATCAGCTGGGCGACGGTCCCTTTGCCCGAGTCGATCTTGGTCATGATCGACTTGCCGCGAACCAACATCTCCTTGAGGTTGCCCGTGATCGCCGGCACCTCTTTTTTGACGTCTTTGAGCAGATCGACGCCGGTCTGGGCGAGCGTGTTGCCCTTGCCGATGAAGGTGTCGACCTTGTTCATCAGGCCGGCGACGCGGCGCTTGACGTTGGCGGTGATCTGCCTCACGTTGCGCAGCGCCTCGCGCACGTCCTTGCCGCCGCCGAGGGCGAATTGCGCCGACTTGAGGGCGTCGTCGGTGCGATCGAGGATCTTGTCCATCTTCTTGAGCGAGGTCTTTACCTGGGCGACGATCGGCTTGACCTCGCCGCGGACCTCCTCGATCATTTTCGAGGCGTTTTCCAGCGCGCGGTTCGCGTTCTTGAGGATGTTCTCCAAGACCTTCGGATTCTTCTCGAGCGTCGTGTCCACCCGGTTGAGAATCCGCCGCATCGTCTGACCCATCGTGTTGAGGGTCATCATCATGTCCTCGAGCTGCGGCAGGTCTTTGCCCTTCATCTTCTCGCCGTCGTGCACCTTCGGCTCGTCGACGGACCCCGGTGAAATCTCGATGTATTTTTCTCCGAGGACGCCCTTGGTGGTGATCACGAAGCGGGCGTTCTTGCGAATCGTCGCCCCCATCTTGGGGTCGAGTTGCAGCTTGACGCGAATCCAGACCGGCTTGCCTTTTCGGGGAGGCTGGTCCAGCTCGGGATCGACCCGCCCGCCCCAGTAGCTCACCTCGTCGACCTTGCCGGCCTGAACGCCGTTGATCTTGACGGGGGCCCCGGGCTTGAGATGCGACGAGGTGCGAAAATCGACGTATAGCGTCATCAGATTGCGATTGACGCTGAAATCACCGAGGATAAAGACGAACGCCACCAGCACGCTGAGACTCAGCACCACCAGGATTCCGACTTTGACTTCCAGACCGCGTTCTTTCATTACCCGTCCAGTTCATGGCGCGAAGGCAGCTAATCCTACCCCTTTTCGCCGTCAAATTTCAAGCGGACCCTCGGGCAGACCGCGGATGAATTGCTGCACGATCGGATCGGTCGTCCCGTGGAACTCGTCAGGGGTTCCGTCGAGCAAGATGTGCCCTTTGTAGATCATCGCGATGCGGTCGGCGACGTGGAAGATCGAGCGCAGGTCGTGGCTGACGACGATCGAGGTTACGCCTTGATTCGAGAGCGAGCTGATCAGCTGATCCACGTTCGCCGCTGAGAGCGGATCGAGCCCCGTCGTCGGCTCGTCGAAGATCATGAATTCGGGATCGAGGGTCAGCGCGCGCGCGATCGCCACCCGCTTGCGCAAGCCGTCGCCGATGTCGGCAGCGTAGCGATCGGCGAAGCGCTCCATCTCGACCAGCTCGAGCTTCTTCAGCGCCTGCTCTTGCGCCTCGTGCTGGCGCAGCTTGCGATGCTTGCGCAGCGGCAGGGCGACGTTGTCGAGCAACGACATCGAGTCGAAGAGCGTCGAGTGCTGAAAGACCATCGCGCAGCGCTTGCGGATCGGATAGAACTCGCGCTCCGAGAGGTTGGTGATCTCGCGCCCGTCGAGGAAGATCTCGCCCGCGTCGGGCTTGAGCAACCCCACCAGATGTTTGACCAGCACCGACTTGCCGGCGCCGGAGGTGCCAATGATGAAGACGACCTTGCCCTTGTCGACCGAAAGGCTCACCCCCTCGAGGACGCGCTTGAGGCCAAAGGCCTTGTATATGTTACGAAACTCGATCGTCGCCATCAGTACAACACCAGGTATCCGGCGACGCTGATCACCAGGTCGAGGACGATCACCGCAAACGAGCTGTTGACCACCGCCATCGTCGTCGCCCAGCCGACCCCCTCGGAACCGCCCTTGGTGTTGAGCCCGCTGTGGGCGGAGATCACGGGAATCGCCATCCCGTAGGCGAAGGCCTTGCAGAGGCCGATCACGACGTCGGACCACTTGACGAGCCCGAGGTTCAAGAAGGTCTTCGGATGGATCCCGAACCCGAGCTGCGCCATGATCACGCCCGATGTGGTGGCGACCAGGCATCCGAGGATCGCCAGAATCACGAGCATCACGCTGCAGGCCAAAAATCTCGGGGCGATCAGATAGTGCACGGGATCGGCGTTGGACATCTTGAGCGCGTCGATCTGCTCGGTAACGACCATCGAGCCGATCTCGGCGGCGATCCCGCTTCCCACGCGCGTCGCCACCATCAGACCACAAATGGTCGGGCCGAACTCGCGGACCATGAGCTGGATGAAGGCGGGACCGATCATCGACAGCTCGGGCAGCACCTGCTTGACCTGGGTTGTGACCTGGAAGACGGTGATCATCCCGAGGAAGGCGAGGGTCGTGGCGATGAAGAGCATCGACTTGTTGCCGAT
>JAGQJP010000455.1 GCA_020430585.1 Myxococcales bacterium
GACGGGAAAGACCCAGTTCTCTTGGGTGCCGAACTCGACGTGCGTCCCTGGGGGGAGGACGAAGAAGCGATCCTTGGTCGCGTTGTCGGACCAGAGGATCGCCGTGACCTCGTAAGGCAGCACGCCGTCGTTGGGGAACAGGTTGCGGATTTCGCCGACGAAGAAGCGATAGTCCGAGAGCTTCTGATACGGGTAGGGCCCGTTCAGATTGACCGCCGAGACGGTGTCCTCGGTCGTCATGTCGTCGGTCGAGACGACGTCGTCGCTCGTCGCGTCGGCATCGTCTTGCGCGGTCTTGTCCAGGCGCGTCGCGCTACAGGCGCCGAGCGTCACCAGCGCGCCGACCAAAAGAGCGAGCCAGAGTGCGCCGAATCGGTGAGATCGCGGATCCCGGGTCGAGCTCATCTCGATTACCTCGTTCAGGGCGCGAAGGTCTGCGTCGGCAAGGACGGTTGGGAGCAGTCGACCTTGTTCAGATCGGTGTCCTGAGATTGCGTGCCGCAGAGATCGTAGTTCACGTACGTCGCGCTGCCGTTCTGCACGCAGTTGGTGTACTTGTTGTCGGTGTTGGTGACGTTGGCGTCGACGCAGCCGTCCCAGACGACGTCCGGCACGGGCGTCAAGCCGGGGAGGAACGCCTTGATCAGCGGATGGGGGTTCGTCCCGTTGTTCTCGAAGGTGTTGCCGTGAACGTAGTTCGCCTGGGGAAAGGGGTCGAAGTCGACGTCGGTCCAGGGATCGAAGAGCGTCGTGTCATAGCTCTTGAACAGGATCCCGATCGAGTTGTTGTTCTTGATCGTGTTGTCGTGAATCTCGTTGTTGTCCGAGGCGAGGATCATCACGCCGATCCCGTGGGGCACCTTGGCGACGATCGTCCCCTCTTTGCCCCAGTTCGGCACGTTGTTGTCCTCGACGAGGTTGTCGTGGACGTTGGCGCGCTTGCCGTCCTTGACCTCGAGCCCAGGCAGGTTGAAGACGAGGATCCCGCCGGTGTTGCCGTGGGAGTGGTTGTTGGCCACCTCGGCGTCGGTCGTATTCTCGATCTCGATCCCTGCGACGTTGTTGGTCGCTTCGCTGTTTCGGACGAGCACCATGTTCGACTGGCCGACATAGATCCCCGCGTCACGGGCACCCTCGACGAGGCAGTTGTCGATCAGCACCTTCGTCGACTCGACGGGGTAGAGGCCGTAGGCGCCGTTGTTCGGGCTCTGCGGTGCCGACCAACGCACGATGCAGTTCTGGAAGGTGACGCCGTCGACGCCCGTCGCCCGGATGCCATCGCCGACGCTGTTGAGCACCTGAAGGTCGGTGAGCACCACGCCATCGGAGAGGATCGCGATCCCGTTCGCTCCGGTCTTCTGACCGCTGAAGTCGAGGATCGTCTTGTCGCGCCCCGCGCCCTTGACGACGAGGCCCTTCTTGTTGATCGAGAGCTCGCCCGTGAGGCTGAAGGTTCCCTCGGCGAGGCAGACGGTCGCGCCCTCTTGGGCCTGGATCAACACGGTCTGCAGCGCGTCCTGGTCGTCGCTGCTCGGCATCAGGTAGTGGTCGCAGCCGGCGGGCAGCGTCGTGTCGTCGCTGGTGTCGCCTGTCGTGGTATCGCTTTGTGTGGAGTCACCTTCGGTCACGTCCGTGGCGTCTTGCGTCGTGCTCGTCTTCGTCGACGAGCAGGCCCACGCGAGGCAGAGGAACGCGGCGCAAACGACGAGCCGAACGCCGCGGATACGAAGATCATTCATCGAGCCGTTCTCCTTCTTTGAGATGTCGCCATTGTGCGGGGGCCTTTCCGGCGTCGGCGCCGCCGACCGATCCACACGCTTCGATGCAACAGCGTACCGGTTTTGAAGGGCGCTGTCGATAGCCGAGCGCCAGAAAAGGCATTCGCCCCGCGCCACGGGCGGTCTGTTACGGTGTCGAGTTGCCGCGCTTCTGCTCGAGTTTGAGGCGTTTGAACGAGCGGCGGAGGGTGCTCGGAAGCTTCGACGCGAGGACGTTCGGCGTGATGTACGCCTCCAGATGTAGGCCGACGGCGCGGTGCATCGGTTCGATCGGGTCCGTCGGCCCGACGACGACGACGCGGACTCGCGCCGGGTCGAGCAGCTCGAGCTGTGCGGCGAGGCGACCGAGCCACTCCATCGGCTCGGCCCGAATGTCGAGGACGATCACGCAGCGGCGTGCCCCTCCGCTCGCGACAAGGGCATTGGGCAGATCCGAGACCTGCTGTACCGCGAAATCATTGGCTCGCAGGAGCGCGGTCAAGGAGTCGGCGAAGACCTCGATGCGCTCGATCACGACGACGCTCTCCGCCCCGTCAGCGGCATCGACGGGCCGCACGTCGAGCTCGGGCAGCACCTCGGCTCGCGCCTCGACCGTCGGCAGGCCGAGCGCTTCGATGCGCGCCGAGCGCGATCCCTTCTTCGGGTTTCGCTTGCGCAAAGGAGACGGCGCTTCTCCACGCAGGATCGCTCCCGCGTCGAGGAGACGCTCGCGAAACTCGTCCGCCGTCGCGAAGCGCTCGTCGGGCTTCTTCGCCAGCGCCGTGATCGCGATCTCTTCCAGCGCCGCCGGGATCAGCAGATCGGGGCGCATCTTCGAGGGCAGCTCTGGCGCTTTGAAGAGATGCTGAGTGAAGATCTGCACCGCGTTTTCACCCGAGAAGGGCACCTCGCCGCAGAGGATCTCGTAGAGGATCGCCCCCAGCGCATAGATGTCCGAGCGACCGTCGAGCTCCCGCCCGGAGCAGTGTTCGGGCGACATGTAATAGGGCGTTCCCGAGATCATTCCGTCCTTTGTGATGCGCTGGTTCGAGGTCAGCTGGTCGACCATGATCGCCAGCCCGAAGTCGAGGATCTTCACGGTCTCGCGGCCGTCGCGCTGGGTCGTCACGATCACGTTCTCCGGCTTCAGGTCGCGGTGCACCATCCCCACTTCGTGTGCCGCAGCGAGGACCTCGCAGATCTGGGCGACGAGATCGATCGTGCGCTCGGGTGCGAAAGGAAACTGATCCTCCAAGAGATCGAGGAGCGTCACGCCGTCCAGGAGCTCCATCACCAGATAGAGCATGCCCTTGAACTCGCCGAAGTCGTGGACAGCGACCATTCCCGGGTGCGTGAAGGCGGTCATCGCCCGCGCCTCCCGCTCGAAGCGCCGCTTGTACTCGCTGTTTTGCATCAGGTGCGCGTGGAGCAGCTTGATCGCCACTTTGCGTTCGAGGCCGAGCTGCATCGCGTAGAAGACGCGGCCCATCCCGCCCTCGGCGAGCTTCTTCTCGATGCGATAGCGACCGCCGAGGATCGCTCCGATGAGATCGTCGTCGTCTGGTTTGGCGTCGTCCGTCATTCCTCCGCCAGCCGGTAGACGTCGGTCGTCGCCGTCCGTCCCACCAAGTTGAAGGCCCCGAGGTGCGCGAACTCGAACTCTTCGGGGTCGAGGAGCTCGGCGGTGGTGCGAGAGATCAGGATCTGCCCGGGCTGCGCCATCGACTCGAGGCGCGAGGCGATGTTGACGGCGTCGCCGATCACGGTGTACTCCATCCGCTTCTCCGAGCCGATGTTTCCCGCGATCACCTCGCCGGTGTTGACCCCGATCGCGATCTGCAGCTCGCTGCCGAGCTCCTGTTTCCATTTCGCGTTGCCGACGGCGAGCCACTGCATGATCTCTTCGGCGGCGCGGACGCAGCGCGTCGGATCGTCGTCGTGGCGCGTCGGAGTGCCGAAGACCGCCATCACGCAGTCGCCGATGAATTTGTCGATGATCCCGCCGTGCTTGAAGATGATCTCGGTGACGAAGGTGAAGAGCTCGTTCAGAATGCCGACGATCCGCTCGGGGTTGACCTTCTCGGCGAGGGGCGTGAAGGCGACGACGTCGGCGAACATCACCGTCACGATCCGCCGCTCACCGCCGAGCTTCAAGCTCTCGCGCCGGGAGACGATCTGCTCGACCACGTCCGGGCCGAGGTAGCGCGAGAGGTCGGTGCGAATACGCGTCTCCTCGATCACCTTCTCGCGATAGGTTCTGAGGTCGTCCGCCATCTGGTTGAAGGCGCCCGCCATCTCGCCGATCTCGTCGCCCGTCGTCACGGTGACGCGGGTGTCGAACTTGCCGTTGGCGACTTGCGAGGCGGCGCGCGCCAACTCGAGCACGGGCTTGGAGAAGCGCCCGCCGAAGATGAAGCCGAGGATCAGCGCCATCACGGCGAGCCCCGCGCCAGCGCCGAGCCCGGTGAGCCAGGTGTTGCGGATCGCGGCGTAGGCATCGCGCTGCCGTTGCTGGACGACGACGCCCCAGCCGAGCTCGACGATCGGCAAGACCGCCGTGAGGTAGCGCTCACCGTCGCGCTCGATTTCGAGGCTGTATGCCCGGTTCTTCTGCAGCCGGAGCTTCTGCGCCGCGATCGCCGTGGCGACCGAGCCGACGCGCGCGGGATCGCCGTGGGCGATGATCCGCGAGCGCGAATCGACGAGAAAAATGTTGTGCCGCTGGGCGTCGAAGCGCTTGTAGCTCAGCTCGGA
>JAGQJP010000456.1 GCA_020430585.1 Myxococcales bacterium
AACGGCGCGCCGATTCGCAGTCCGAACGATGCGATCAAGTTGTTCGAAAAATTGAAGAATTCGTCCCGTATTCAGCTCGGCGTCGAGCGCTACGGGCTCCAAAAGACGTTCACCTACACCGTGCAGTAGCGCGAGACCTGTGAGTAGGCGAGGATCCGAAGTGAAAGAATCGATGAAGCGAGCGTGGATGCTACTTTTGGTATGGTTGGCCGTCGGGATCGCCCCAGGTGTCGGGGCGCAGCCCAAGAAAGAGGATCCGAAACGGCGCAAACGCGTCGTCCGCACCGTAAAGGGGACGCCCAAGGGAGTGACGGTGCTCAAATCCAAGTCGAAGACGACTCCACGGGTCAACCCACTCGGAAAGCGCACCCTAGGCTACTACCCGCGCGGGCGGAACAAGAAGCTCAAGGTCCCCAAAGACGTCGTCGAGTTCACGGGCAACTTCAAAAAAGAGTACAAATGCATCAAGTTGCCGCTGAACCTCAAGATCAATTTCGACCTGCGGGGGGCGAATCTCGAAGAGGTGACGAAGTTCATGAGCTGCATCACGGGCAAGAACTTCATCGTCGCCGACGGCAGCGCCAAGAGCAAGACCCTGACGATTCTGGCGCCCTCGAAGATCACCGTCTACGAGGCGTACAAGGCCTTTCTCGTCGCCCTCAACTCCAACGCGTTGACGGTCATCGACGATGGGACGTTCCTTCGCATCATCAACAAGAAGACGATGCAGAACGATCTGACGCCGATCATTCCCCTCGGACAGCGGCTGCCCGACGATGCGCGCGTGGTGACGCGCTTCATCTCGCCCAAGCACGTGCCCGTCTCCGAGATCAAGACGCTGATGGAGCAGTTCAAGAGCACCGACGGCAAGATCCTCGAGTATCCGCCGACGAACTCGCTGATCATCACCGATACCGCTCAGAACATTCGGCGGCTGCTCAAGCTGCTCAAGATCATCGACGTCCCCAGCGGGAAAGAGCGGATCTGGCTGCGCCCCCTCGAGCACGTCGTCGCCGAAGAGATGAAGGATCTGTTGGCGAAGATCTTCGACACCGACAAGAAGAAGACGCCAACGCCGACGCGACGTCGCCCGACGATCACCTATCGCTATCGCTACCGCTATCGTCGGCCGACGCAGACGCAGCAGACGACCCAGTATCAGGCCCCGCAGGCGGTACAGGTCTCGAAGATCGTCGCCGACGCGCGGACGAATCAGCTGATCATCATCGCGACGCGTCAGTCCTACCTCAAGATCGACAAGCTGATCCGCAAGCTCGACGTGCCGTTGCCCGAGGACGCCTCGATCCACATCTATCACCTCGAGAACGCCAACGCCGAGGACGTCGCCAAGGCGCTCGCCGAGCTGTCGAAGAAGACCACGACGGGTCGGACGACCAAGAACGTCAAGGGCAAGAAACCGCAAACGAACACGACCGTGGCGAGCGCGACGTTGCTCGGGGACGTGAAGATCACCGCCTACAAGCCGTCGAACTCGCTGATCATCGAGGCGAGCCGCAAACAGTACGTGGCGGTCAAATCGCTGATCGAGAAGCTCGACGTCCGTGTGAAACAGGTCTACGTTGAGGCGATCATCATGGAGATCACCACCGACCGCTCGGGGCAGTTCGGCTTCTCGGCGAACGGCGGCTACCTCTTCAACTACCAGGGTGACCAGATCCCGTTGCTCGGGGCCTTCGGCGGGCTCGGGTTGACGAACATCGACCTGAATCAGCTCAACTCGGGGGGTTTCGCGGCGGGTCTGCAGGGGCCGACCAAATCGGTCACGACGGGCGGGAACACGTCGACGGCGATCACGCTCTCGATCCCGACGTTCGGCTTCCTCTTGCAGATGATCCAGAAGAACTCCGACGTCAACGTCCTCTCGACGCCCCATATCTTGACGATGGACAACGAGAAGGCGGAGATCCAGGTTGGACGAAAGATTCCCTATCAGGCGCAGAGCATCTCAGGCCTCGGTTCGCTGGGGCTGCTCGGTGGCAGCACCACCGGGACCCAACTCGGCGGGTTGACGAGCGCTCTCGGCAGCCTCGGGACGTTGAGCAACGTGAAGACGACCGACGTCGATCTCACCCTCTCGATCAAGCCTCAGGTGAACGAGAGCAACTTCGTGCGCCTCGAGATCGATCAGAAGATCGACGAGGTCGACAGCCTCGACCCGTTCCTCGGGCCGACGGTTTCGAAGCGACACATCACCAACAAAGTGGTCGTCAAGGACCAACAGTCGGTGGTGATCGGCGGCTTGATGAAGGACAAAGAGGCCAAGGGCGTGAACAAGATCCCCTTCCTCGGCGACATTCCGATCCTCGGGCTGCTGTTCCGCCAGACGACCAAGACCGTCGAGAAGAAGAACCTGATCCTGATCATCACGCCCTACATCATTCGCGACCCCTCTGACCTGAACCGGATCCATCGCCGCAAGATGGAACAGGTGCGCAAGTTCACCGAGCAGATCGCTGTGCGGCGCAAGGAATATTTGGGGTTCATCGACTACGACAAGAAACACGGCGTGCTGGAGGAGATTCACCAGCTCGTCATGGCGATGCGCAAAGAGCGATTGCTGATCGAGCGGGCCAAGCTCGAGGGCCAAGACGTCGACAACATCGGCGATCCAGAGACCCACGACCTCGAGTACGACCCCTTCCGACCGCGAAACAAGCGGCGGCGGGGTGATCGCAAGCGGCTGCAGCCCGAGCCGATCAAGGTCAAGCCGGAAGTGATCGACCTCGACAACTGATCCGTCCGTCGCGACCGACGTCGAGTCCCGGAGAACGAGATGCTGAACAAACGAATCGGCGAAATTCTGGTAGACATGCAGATGGTCACGCCCGAGGCGCGTGACCAAGCGCTGTCGGTACAGAAGGAGCGACCGATGCGTTTGGGGCAGATCCTCGTGGCCCAGGAGCGGATCAGCGAGAGCGACCTCTATCAGGCGCTCGGACTGCAGTTCGGTTTGCCCTTCGAAGAGACGATCGACGGGGGGACGATCGATCCGAGCCTCGTCGCCGACCTGACGATCACCTACGCCAAACAGCATGGGCTGCTGCCCCTCGCGCGGGTCGACGGCCAGTTGCGGGTCGCCCTCTCCGATCCCCTCGCGGTGGCGGCCCTCGATGATCTGCGGGCGATCTTCCGTTGCGAGATCGATCCCGTGTTGGCGCCACCCCAGGCGGTGATGGACGCGATCAACACCGTCTTCGACCGCCGCGCGGGGGCCGAGCAGGTGATGGACGACATCGCCGATCAACACCTCGATTCGCTGGCCCACGAGCTGGAAGAGACGACCAAAGACCTGCTCGAAGCGGACGACGAGGAGGCGCCGATCATTCGCCTCGTGAACTCGGTCATGGGTCAGGCGATCAAAGAGAAGGCGAGCGATATCCACATCGAGCCCTTCGAGAAGCACATCGACATCCGCTTTCGCAAAGACGGGATTCTGCACAAGATCGTCGAGGCGCCGAAGCGTTTCCACGCCTCCCTCTCGTCGCGGATCAAGATCATGGGCGACCTGAACATCGCCGAGAAGCGGATCCCCCAAGATGGCCGGATTCGGATCAAGATCGCCGGGCGCGACGTCGACATCCGCCTCTCGACGATCCCGACCTCCCACGGCGAGCGTCTCGTGATGCGGATTTTGGACAAGAGCTCGGTCTTGCTCGACCTTCCCGAGCTCGGCCTGCTGGACCGCGATTTCAAGCGGCTCGACACGCTGATTCGCCGTCCCCACGGGATTCTGCTCGTCACGGGGCCGACGGGGAGTGGGAAGACGACCACGCTCTACGCCGCCCTCTCGCGGATCAACACGCCAGACAAGAACATCCTGACGATCGAAGACCCCGTCGAGTACCAGCTCGAGGGGATCGGTCAGATGCAGGTCAACCCGAAGATCAACTTCACCTTCGCCTCGGGCCTTCGGGCAACCCTGCGTCAGGACCCGGACGTCGTGCTCGTCGGTGAGATTCGCGATCTAGAGACCGCGGACATCGCCGTGCAGGCCTCGCTCACGGGTCACCTCGTCTTCTCGACGGTGCACACCAACGACTCGGCCTCGACGATCACCCGCCTCGCCGATATGGGGGTCGAACCGTTCTTGATCGGTTCATCGGTGATCGCGATCTTGGCCCAGCGGCTGATTCGGAAGATCTGCCGCGTCTGTCGCAAGCCCTATTCGCCGAACCCCGATGACTTCGCGATCTACGGGCCGAAGATTCAGCAGATGCTCGAGGGGGTCGAGGTGCTCTACCACGCCAACGGCTGCGACGAATGCGGGCAGACGGGCTACGCCGGGCGACTCGGGATCTACGAGCTGTTGGTCGTCGACGAGAAGATTCGCCAGCTCGTGATGAAGAACGCTCCCGCGCCGACCCTGAAGAAGGTGGCGATCGAGGCGGGTTTGACGACGCTTCGCGAGGACGGCGTGCGCAAGGCGATCCTCGGCGTCTCGTCGATGGAAGAGGTGATGCGCGTGACCCAAGACGACTCGGTGGTGATCTGACGATGCCAGTGTACGAATACAGAGGGCTGAGCACGAAGGGCAAGCAGGTTCGCGGTGTTTTCGACGCCGAGAACCCGCGGGCGCTGCGGACGGCCCTCAAGCGGCAGGAGATCTATCTCACCGAGTTCGTCGAACAGAACGCCAGCGGTAGCGACCGCGGCGCCGCCCGCAAGGCGAACATCACCGAAGCGGCCGTGACCTCGCGGGAGATCGATTTTCGCAAGTACTTCCAGCGCGTTCGCAAGATGGACGTGGCGATCGCGACGCGCCAGCTGGCGACGTTGCTCCGCGCGGGAATCCCGATGGTCGAGTCCCTCAACGCGATCATCGACCAGACCGAGCAAGAGAAGTTCAAGGCGATCATCACCCAGGTGCGCAAGGCGGTCAACGAGGGCTCGTCGCTGGCGAACGCGCTGGTCGAGCACAAGGCGATCTTCGGCGATCTCTACGTCAACATGATCCGCGCGGGCGAGACGTCGGGGACCCTCGACCTGGTCTGCTCGCGGCTCGCCGATTTCACCGAGTCCCAGGTCGAGATGCGCTCCAAGCTGGTCGGCGCGATGATGTACCCCGTGATCATGGTGATCGTCGCCGTCTCGATCGTGACGCTGCTGATGGTCTTTCTCGTGCCGAAGATGGTCGAGATGTTCGAGATGCTGGGGAGCGAGATCCCGCTGATGACGAGGATCCTGATCGGCATCTCGGGCTTCATCGGCAGCTGGTGGTGGCTCTTGATCATGCTGTTCGCTGGCAGCGTCTACGGTTTTCGCAAGTGGAAAGAGACCGATGGCGGTCGCGTACGCTGGGACGGCTTTACGCTCAAGGTCCCGGTGTTCGGCAAGCTGTTGCGCATGATCGCCGTCGCTCGCTTCTCGCGGACGCTCGGTACGCTCCTCAAGAGCGGTGTTCCCGTGCTCAACGCGATGACGATCGTGAACAACATCGTGACCAACCGCGTGTTGAACAAGGTGATCGAGGAGGCTCGCGACTCGATCAAAGAGGGCGAGAGCATCGCCGCGCCCCTCAAGCGCAGCGGGCAGTTTCCACCGTTGATGACGCACATGATCGCGATCGGCGAGAAATCGGGGCACCTCGAGGAGATGCTGGAGAACGTCGCCGGCGCCTACGAAACCGAAGTTGAGTCGCGAATTTCGGCGATGACCTCGATCCTGACCCCGTTGATCATCGTCTTCATGGGGATCGTCGTCGCTTTGTTGGCAATGAGTTTCCTACTCCCGATGCTGAAGATGAACGAGGCGATCGGGGGCTAAACACCGTTGGCTTGGCTGTTGGCCAATCTGCTGGAGGGTATATGGTTTCGAATACGCGTTCTGAATGGCGAGCGCGGGCGGCATCGGAGATTTTTCGTGGGAGCTCCGGTATGACCCTGGTCGAGATCCTGATCGTGATCGCGATCCTCGCGGTGTTGTCGGTGGCGATCGGCTTCGGCGTGATGAAGTTCCTCGCGAGCGGGAAGGAAAAGGCCTGCAAGCTCCAGCTCGACAACCTCCGCTCGGCGATTCGGACCTGGGCCGCCGACAACAGCGGGGAGTTTCCCGAGGACCTGAACAGCCTGACGACGGGCAAGATGCCCGTGTTGACGAAGAAGAAGCTCAAGGATCCGTGGGGTTCCGTTATTCGCTATACCAAGGTGAGCGGGGGAGAGCCCGTGCTCTGCTCGAACGGACCGGACAAGCAAGAAGGAACAGACGACGATATCTGCACTGGAAAAGAGGGCGAAGAGGAATAGCACCTCTCTGCGCCGCCGCCTCGTCGATTCCCGCGGTTTGACGGTGATCGAGCTGGCGGTCGTTATGGCGCTGGCCGTGGCGCTGATGGTCGTGGGGATCTGGGGCATCGGCTCGATCTTCAGCTCGCGGCTCACCGCCGACTCGGAGAAGCTGGCGGCGGTGATCCGTTACATCAGCCACTACTCCGTGCGCCACAACGTCCCCTGTCGTCTGGTGCTCGAAATGGAGAGCGGTGTTTTTTACGGTGAATATCGACGCGGAAAGACGCGTTTTCAGATCGACGCCGACGAAATGAAGGCGGCGCTAAAGGGCGAGTCGAAAAAGACCGGTCGCTTCTACGAGCGTGAAGAGGAAGAGAAGAAAAAGAAGAAACAAGCACAGTGGTCGATCATTCCGATTCGGCAGTTCGGCTCGCTCGCCGAGAAAGGCGAGGCGAAACGTAAAGGGAACGCACAGTCCGACAAGCGCATGCTGTACAAGACGACGCGCTTCAAGGCCGTGATGACGCCGCACCATGACCAGCCCGCGACGGAGGGGCGTCAAGAGATCTACTTCTTTCCCGACGGCACCGTCGAGCGCTCGTACGTCTCTCTCGGCCTCGGAGATCGGCTGCGGATCATGTTGATCAACCCACTGACGGCCCGCGTGAGCGTGGTGCAAAACGATGAGCAGATCCCCGATGACTACAAGAACCAACGCTGAGCGACCGCGCCGGTCGCCATCGACGAGAGACCTCTTGGTCGAGCCGCGCTCGGGGTTCACGTTGATCGAGGTGCTGATCGCCTTGGCGATCTGTGCGGCGACGATGGTCGTCTTTTCGATGACGACGCAGGTCAATCTCCACGCGGGTCGCGTGATGCAGATCCGCAATCAGGCGGCGATGCTCGCTCGTGGCGCAGTGCTCGACGTCGAGTCCAAGATTCGCAAGGAAGGCGTGCCCTCGAACAGTGTTGAAGGGCGTCCCTGCGACCTCCCCGACGACTTCAAGGAGAAGTTCAAGTGTGAATACGACCTGATGAAGTTCGAGATGGAAGAGGAGCAGCTCTCGGAGATGCTCCAAGAGGTAACCGCCAAGCTGATGACCGCCTTCGGCGGCAACCAGAACGATCCGAAGGCGCCGCCCGACACGTCGAAGCTCACGGGCGCCAACGTCGGGTCGATCATCGGTGACGGCAAGAACCTGCTCGACTCGTCGCTCGGCAAGCTGTTGACCGGCGAGGACAAGACCCTCGGCGGGATCGATCTGGCGCAGATGACCCCGCTGTTGCCCCTGATCATGGATACGACGGGCGAGTTTCAGCGCTTCTGCAACTTCAATCTGCAGAACGCGCTCTTGAACTTTGGCTTGGTGATTACGATGTTCCCCGTGCTCGCCAAGGAGCTCGCCGACCGCACGCGGCAGCTGCGGTTGCGCATCAGCTGGAAAGACTCCGACGCGCGATCCGATTCGAAGGGGCAGACCCTCGAGATCGTGACCTACGTGACCTTCATCGACAAAGAGCTGAAGCTCGAGGAGGGCGACACGAATACGGACGGCAACGATCCCGGGACGCCACCCCCGCCGTCGCCAGGGGGAACGCGCTGATGTCGACGTTGCGACAGCTGCGGGGGTGCGGTTCGCGTGGGCGTGCACGAGCGACGTCGTCCGCGGTCGGCCGCGCATTCGCTGGCAGCGCGGGGTTCTCGTTGATGGAGGTGCTCGTCGCCATGGGGATCCTGGCGCTGATCGCGATCCTGGTGATCGCCGCCTTCAGCGCCGCGAACTACGGGCGTCGGGTCTATGATCGCAACGAAGTGCGATTCCATGAGGCGCG
This sequence comes from Myxococcales bacterium, assembly GCA_020430585.1. Lineage (GTDB taxonomy): Bacteria > Myxococcota_A > UBA9042 > JAGQJP01 > JAGQJP01 > JAGQJP01. The sequence goes on from JAGQJP010000456.1 coordinate 8,079, forward strand.
CGTCGTGTTGCAGCGAATGACACGCGACATCTCGAGTGCCTTCCTCTCGAAGCACGAGAGCCCCGACAAGAACACGCACACGTAGTTCAAGGCGGACACCGAGAAGCTCGACTTCACCTATCTCGGCTACCGCACGTTCTTCAAGGGCAAGCGCACGTCGGATCGGGGAAAGGTCGGCTACTCACTGCAGAGCGACCCTGGCGGAACGGGCTCGTGCCTGATGCGCCGCTCGCAAGGCGTGATCGACGATCGCCCCGACGAGGGCGGCCGGACGGAGAAGCTGATCTGCGGGGTCAAGAAGCTCGAGCTCAAGTTCTGGGACGACGAAAAAGAAGAGTGGGTTCCCGACTGGGACACCGACAACAAAGAGTACGAGTTCAAGCTGCCCTACCGGGTGAAGATCTTGTTGGTCCTCGCTGGGGAAGGGGAGAAAGAGTTCAAGTTCGAGACCCAAGCGGCGATCGGGCTGACCACGGCGATCAAGTTTTGATCGCGAGGTTCGTGATGAGCGACACGACGAACAGACGACCCCATCCGCTGCGCCGCGCGCGTCCTTCGCGCCGCTGGCGTGATCAGCGGGGTGTCGCGCTGGTGATGACGATGATCATCGTCGCCGTGATGTTCACCTACGCGATCAGCTTCAGCTACAATGCGCGGATCAACTTCACGATCGCCAAGAACGTCGAGGAGCAGGTGATCGCCTACTTCAACGCGCGCTCGGCGATTCAGATCACCCGCCTCGTCGTCGGCTCCGAGAAGCTTTTCATGAAGAAGTTCGGGATCTTCCTCAAAGCGATGAAGCCGCCGCCGAAGATCGAGCTCTGGCGCTTCGCGCCGCTGGTCGTGAACTTCTTCAACAGCAAACGCTTGAGCTTGAACGGCATCCGCTTCGCCGATCTGAAGAACGTCGACGGACTGGGAGCGAGTCGATCGGGGAGCTTCGGGCTGGAGAAGCACGAGCTCGAAGATGGCAAGACCAACGTCAATCGGCTGGGGCTGACGACCAAGGGGATTCGCGAAAACACGTATCGCGCCCTGCGGCGACGCTTCTTGACGAAGAAGAAAGAGCTCTTCAACGACGACGAGACGAAGATCGACGCGCTGATTCTGGCGATGATCGATTGGATCGACCCCGATGACAACAAGATCGGTCTCAAGACCCAGCTGGACTCGACGATCCCAAATCAGAAGATCGAGTTCATCCTCTCTGCGGGCTACGGAGAGGACTCGAGCTACTCCGACCAGGGCTACAAATCGAAGGACGCGCCGTTTGACACCCTCGACGAGCTCCGCCTGGTCGACGGGATGACCGACGAGATCTTCGACGCGTTCAAGAATCAGCTGACCGTCTATCAGACGACGAACATCAACGTGAACGAGGCGGACCGCGACACGATGAAGTCGTTGATCTGCGACTATCTGACGACGAGCCAGGACGTGATCTGCCCACCCGAGCAGATCGGCGTGCAGCTCGTCGAGCCGCCGCCGATCGACAAGGCGTTGACGCACTTCGACAATTGTCGTCGCCTCAAGCGGATGTTCTTCACGCCGATGTACTCGAACGTGAAGTATTTTCGGCCGACGTTCAATCTGCTCCCGAGCGATGTCGGGGTGCCGTTTCACATCCACGGGGACATCGAGAAGATTCTGACGACCGACAGCCGCGTGCTGCGGATCGTCGCCAAGGGCACGGCGCGCAAGACGAAGTACACGATCGAAGCGATCATGGATCTCAAGACGGTCAAGTGGGTCTACTGGCGCGAAGGATTGGGGAACTAACAGGGCATGGCACGCAGAATTATCGGATTGGATCTCGGGACGTACGCGCTCAAAGGGGCGTTGATCGAGACGGGGATGCGCGATTTCCGCTTGGTGCGGATCGCCGAGCGACGTCTCCCTCAGACGAGCTCCGAGACAGCGCTGGGCTCGGTCGTTTCGACTGCGCTCCAGGAGCTGATGAGCGACCTCGGCGGTGCCCCCGATGTCGTCGTGACGGGCCTCACCGGCGAGCGCGTCTTCAGTCGCAAGCTGACATTGCCTTTCTCTGATCGGAAGAAGATCGACAGCGTGATCGGCTTCGAGCTCGAGGGCGTGCTGCCGACGGACATCGAAGGCCTGGTATACGACTATCAGGTCCAGGCCGCGACGGACGACGGCGTCGAGATCTTCGCCGTCTCGGCAGAGCAGTCCTACGTCGGCGCCTTCCTACGTATGCTCTCCCAGGCGAACATCGACCCCAAGGTCGTCGACTACGAGCCCTACAGTTACTTGAACCTGATCGGCCAACTGCCCCAGGAGACCGACCGGGCGATCGCGGTGCTCGACATCGGCCACCGCAAGACCGACCTCTGCATCGTCGTCAACGGCGAGGTCGTCGTCGCCCGCACGATCTCTCGCGGCGGGCATCAGATCACGCGCGAGATCGCGAAGGCCTTCGACGTCGAAGAGCACGAGGCCGAAGCGCTGAAGCACCAGCGAGGTTTTCTCGCGTTGGACGAGCAGATGCCGACCGATCCGAACGAGAAGCGGCTCGCAGAAGCGATTCGTCGCGGCATCTTTCCGCTCGTCCGCGATGTACACCAGACGCTGGCAACGAGCCGCGCGGCGACGAGCAAGGGCGTCGCGACCCTCCACATCTGTGGCGGCGGCGCTCGATTGGGAGGGCTCGTCGACTACTTCGAATCGGCGCTCGGCGTCACGGTCGAGCCGTTGCGGATCAGCGCCTTGCCCTTCGCCAAGGGAGCCGATCTGGCGCTCGTCGAGGACGCGGGTGCCAAGGCCCTCGCCCTCGGGCTCGGATCCGCCAGCGACAAGCGTTGCTCGTTCATCAATTTCCGACGCGGCCCCTTCTCGTACGCTGGCGACTTTCAGTTCATTCGCGATCGGCTACGCTGGGTGGCGATCGTCGCGCTGATCTTCGTCGCGCTCTTCTCGGTCAAGGCGCTGCAGAAGTATCTCTATCTCTCGAGCACGGCGACGGCGCAGAAGAAGAACCTCGAGGAGCTGAC
>JAGQJP010000457.1 GCA_020430585.1 Myxococcales bacterium
AAGAGCACGGCCGGGAGGGCGACCGCCACGCAGAGCAGGGCGTTGCCGATGTTCTTCGCGCCGAAGAGCGGGTGGTCGGCGTGCTCGTCGAGCGGCGCGGGGGTGACGGGTCGGTTCGTGTCGGACATTCAGCGCCCTCGTGGTTTCAGGTTAGTGGGGCACCCTCTGAGCGCCTGGTGCGCCCAGCGATCGCCTGGCGGCGCTCAACGATCGCCTGGCGCCTTCGACTTCGCGAGCTGTTGCGCTCGCTGCAGCAGGACTCGAATCCTCGGATCCTGCGGAAAGAGGCGTGCCGCCTGGGTCAACAACGAAACCGAGAGCCTCGGGTCGTGGCTCAGCTGCGCCTGCCCCCGTTGCGTCAGCTCGACGAAGGCGCGCTGCCAGAGCTTGACGAACGACGGCTGGCTGGCGTCGATCCGAGCCAGCTCGTACAGCGCGTTGACAACGTTCGCTCCGTTGTGGTCAGGCCATTCGCGCGATGTCATCAGCGTTCGAACGCGCGCGGCTTCTCGCTCGAAGCGCTGCTTCTTGCTCGGCGCCGTGCCGTCGCTCGTAATCCGCGGTTTCTGGTTCGGCGATGGGTGCGACGCGCTGTTCGGCTGGGTCTCGCCCTGTCTCATCGCAACCCAGCGGGTGATCAAGACGGCGCCGCCAAAGGCGAGAAGAAAGGCGAGGACGAGCACGACCGTCCACTTGAGTCCGCTTCGAGAGGGCGGCTGCGGAGGACCTGGACGCAACGCCTCGTCACTCGGTGGCCCGGCGCTCAGCACCTCGCCCAGCTCGCGCTGAAGATGGATCCGCGTCGGCAGCTCCGAGCTCTCGGCGGGGGCGCCGAACGGCGCGAGGCTCATGTCCCGCGAGAGGGGCCGAAGCTCTCTGGAGGGCTGACGCATCGCCGGCATCTCTCTGGAGGGCTGCCGCATCGCCGGCATCTGCACGCTGCTCAGTCGCAGCCGCTCTTGCTCGAGCTGGCTGCGCTCGCTCTCCAGCTGGCGCAGGGCGGCGACGAGCGCCTGCTCGTGATCGCGCTTGAGTCGCTCGAGCTCGGCACGCTGGCGCTGGAGATCATTCTCGTTCGCCGTTACGCGCTGTATCTCGGCGGCGTCGAGCAGTCCCGCCAGCCCCGAGGGGTCGAGGAGCATCGTCTTCGTCGAACCGAGGAACTCGACGACCTGAGCCAGTGCAGAAGCAAACTCGGCGGCGGAGCGGTAGCGTTGATCCACGGCGTGAGCCAGCGACTTGCGCAAGAAGGCGACGACCGTCGGCGGGAGCTGGCGCTCCTCGAGGCGTTTGGTCGGATCGTAGCTCGGGTCCATCTTGTCGGTGAGAATATCCTGGACGCTCGGGCCGGCGAAGGGGCGGATCCCCGTCAGCATCTCAAAGGCGATCACTCCTACGGCGTAGAGGTCGGTCCAGGGTCCGATCTCGCGGCGCAATAGCTGCTCGGGCGCCATGTAAGCCGGCGTTCCGAGGATGATGCTGGTGTTGCCCCCCTGATCGACGAACTTCGCCAGGCCGAAGTCGAGGATGCGGACGAAGAGCGGGTCGCCTTCGACCGCCTGGAGCATGATGTTCTCTGGCTTGATGTCGCGGTGGACGATGTTGTGCTTGTGCGCGCTGTTGAGGGCGTTGCAGACGTGGCGCAGAATGTGGAGCGTCTGCTCCGGCTCGAAGGGCTCGGCGTTGACGATCCGCTGGGCGATGTCGGCCTTGAGGGTTCTCGCGTTCTCGACGTACTCCATCACGAGATAGGGCATCTCGTCGAAGGTGCCGAACTTCAGCAGGCGGACGATGTTGGGATGGTTGAGCAGCGCCAGGCTGCGCGCCTCGGACTCGAACTTGCGCAGCATGCGCTCGTTCATCCCCTCCTGCAGGCTGCCCTCGGAGAGGACCTTGAGCGCCGCCTTCATCCCGATCGGTTGTTGTAGGGCGAGGTATACGAGGCCGAAGCCACCCTCTCCGATCGAGCCGACGATCAAGTAGTCGCCGAAGAGCAGCCCAATGTTGGGATCGGGCGAGACGCCTCTGGCACCCCGGGCGCGGGTGGCGTCTTCTTTCGGGATGTAGTGGTATCCGCGCTGCTGGCACACGCGCTCGACGCAGGGCTTTCCGACCTCGCCCGCTTGCCCGCAAAGACAGCAGAGTCCTTCGCCGTGTGCCAAAGCAACTCCTACGTGAAAGGCTGTGGGCGAGTATACGCCCTCTACGAGATTCGGGTCAAGCTGACCCCACGCCATCGGTCGCGCTCTTCGTTGGAGAAGTCTACCATATCGAGCGGGCGCGGTCGCGACGGCGGGCTGCAAATCGCCGAGATGACGGCGGGAATCGCCCACCGTCGCCGAAGGCACAAAGGGCCTTGACATGACCGTCAGTTTCCTTACAATTCGCGGTTGTCGAAGGGCGATTAACTCAGTGGGAGAGTGCCACCTTCACACGGTGGAAGTCACAAGTTCAAATCTTGTATCGCCCACCCCTCGATCAGAGGAAAAACGCCGGGATGCCGCACGAGGCCCCGGCGTTTTTTCGTTTGATGTGGAAGTTTCGGGCCTGACTTCCACATCGCACTTCCACACTCGCCTCACGCCAGGCCTCCCGTGACCAGGCGTAGCACGCTCTCGGTGACTTGCCGCTTGGGCTCGTCGCTGATGTGCGCGTAACGCTCGGTCATGCTGTCGGTGACGTGTCCGGCGAGCGCCTTGGTCATGATCT
>JAGQJP010000458.1 GCA_020430585.1 Myxococcales bacterium
GCCTCGTCTGGAGCCGTGGGCTCCGCTACCGTTGGGCTACCATAGCACGTTCCATTTTTCGGGTCAACCGTCGAACAGTTTGAAAAACCATTTATTATCAGGAGATTAAGCCACTAGCCCGCGCATCCCCTTGACGCGATCGGGCGGCTCTGCCATCATCGTCAACCGATGAGACGAAACCTTTCATTCCGCGGCCCCGGCCTGCGCGCGCTGTTCATTGGGTTGTCGCTCCTGGCGCTCCTCCTTTCGGGCGGTTGTGATCGATGCAAGACGCTCTGCACCCGAGCCAAGACCTGCCTGGCGGCGAAGGGCGAAAAGATGACGGTCGGTCAATTCTCGGACTGCGAATGGCACTGCCGTCAGGGCGTCGAGCGGCGAAACGGAAAGGGCTACGACGAATATGGCAGGCTCGTCGAAAGGACCTGCCGTGAAAAATAGGTTGCGCCTCTTCGCGCTCGCCCTCGTCGCGCTGGGCAGCCTCGCGTCGACCGCGGGTTGCGACCGCTGCAAAGCGCTCTGCCGCAAATCCTACAACTGCCTGAGTGAAGCGCACAGGAAGGGTCTCGTCGAAGATGTCTCGGTCAAGCGCTGCACCGAGGCGTGCAAGAAAGATCTCGGCCAACGCGGCGCGATCGTGCCGATCATCGAGGAAGCGCTCTCGAACGCCTGTGAGTGAGCGCTCAGCGCTTCACCCCCGGCTCTGTGTGAGCATCGGCGCGTCGACCCTTGGGCTCGTCGCCCCCTCGTCGTGAGCTTCAGCGCTCGTCGCCTTCCGCCTCTTCGTCCTCCAACGCCAGCGCGTAGACGCGATTCTTCGGCACACCCGTCCATTCGACAACCCGCTTCACCGCGGACGATCGCGAGTTGCCGCTGGCGACGAGAGCGCCGAGCATGCACGATAGCGCCGCGTCTGGGATACCGTCGCCGCGGGTCGGGCGCAGGTCGAGGACGACCACGCACTCTCCCTTGATCGACGCGCGCTCGGCGAACGCGTCGCGAACCTGGGACGCCGAGCCCGTCACGACCTCTTCGTGGATCTTCGTCAGCTCCCGAGCCACCGCGGTCGGGAGCTCGCCGAGGGTCTCCTCGACGTCGGTGAGCGCGGCGAGGAGCCGTTTGGGCGACTCGTAGAAGACGAGGGTCGTCGCCTGGCCCGCGAGCGCCGCCAACGCCTCACGGCGACGTCCCCCCTTCTCCGGCAGAAAGCCGACGAAACGGATGTCGTCCGTGGGCAAGCCACTGAGCACGACGGCGGCGAGCGCCGCGCAGGGACCCGGCAGATGCGTGACGACCAGACCCGCGGCGTGGCAGGCCCGCACGACGCGGTACCCGGGGTCGGAGATCAACGGCGTGCCCGCATCGGAGACCAGCGCCACGGTTTCGCCGGCCTCGATTCGACGAACCACCTCGTTCGCGCGCGCCTCCTCGTTGTGATCGTGCAAGCTGAAACAGGGGCGGTCGATCTGATGGGCGACCAAGAGGCGTTTGGTGTGTCGCGTGTCCTCGCAGGCGATCGCGTCGGCGCCACGCAGCGCCTCGACCGCGCGCGGCGAGATATCGCCGAGGTTTCCGATCGGCGTGGCGACGATCAAAAGACGTCCAGCGGTTGGGCTCATCGATTGGATGGGGTGGCTCAGGAGATGCTGATTCCGAGAAGCTTTCGCAGCTCGAGGTACTTGTCCGACAGGGCGTAGAGCGCCAGCTCGCGGAAGGCGTCCTGCGGCGCGACGCTCGACAGCTCAGGGTGCGTCTTGAGCATCTGGATCGCCACGCCGTAGTCGTTGGCGACCAGGAGCCCGGAGCGAATCGCCGTCAGCTCCACCGCGTGCAGCCACTGCTTGATATTGACCTGCGCCCCGCCCTGGATCAGCGTGTTCACCACGCTCTCGAGGCGCGAACGAGCCGCGGCGTCGAGCTTCTCGAGGGCCTGCTTGATCGAGTTGGTCTCGTCGTTCGACGGAACCTGGAAGCCTGGTTTGGCAAAGGCCAGCGCCGCGTAGAGGCAGTTGGTGAGGAACGTCTTGCTCCCCGTCGTCAAGAGGAAGAACTGGGGCAGCATGAAGGTCAAGCGGTGACCGATCATGAAGCCGACCTCCTTCTGACCGACGCCCCGGAGCAACTCCTGCGAGACGAAGACCCGCACGGGGTTGGTGAAGGTGACCTGCATGTCCTTGCCCTCGTCTTTGAAGAAGAGCTCGGGCGCCGGAAGGCCGAGGACCTGCAGGATCTGCTTGAAGGTGTTCGAGATCACCCGCCCGTCGTTCAGATCGAGGCGGTACTTCCGTTTGATCATCTGCTTGTTCGGCGCGAAGGCGAACGCCGAATGCACGACTGGCGTGATCAGCGCGAAGATCGCCCCGATGTAGGGGTCGAGATCCTCGTGGAAGACGTACTTCAGCCAACGATTGTAGTCCATCGCCTGGGTGAAGCGCGGCAGATCGTTCTGGCGGTGTTGGGCGTAGAAGTTCCGCTCGTTGGTGTCCGCTTGGTTCAAGGTCACGAGCAGGCTACAGACGGCCCAGGCGGCGTCGTAGTCCTGGCGCCGCAAGAAGTGCTTGTTCAGCGCCTTGTACGAGGCGATGTGGCCAGGTTTCATCAAGAGCAGCTTGCGATGCTCTTCGACCGCCATGTCGTTGAAGCCCGCGTCGTTGGCGGCCAAGACGTCGAGGAGCTGACAGATGATCTCCTGGGTGCGGTGATCGTCGTCACGCAGCTTGGCCGCGCTCTTGAAGGCAGCGACCGCCTTGTCCAGCTCTCCCATCCGCGAGCGGTAGATCTCACCGAGGTTCGAGAAGAGCATGTAGAGCAAGCCCTGCTGCTCGGGATCCTCGAGGACGCGCTGGATCATCTTGCGGTAGTTGCGCTCGAGCTCTTTCCAGGCCTTGGCTTTGGTCAACAGGCGCTCGATCGACTCGAAGGCCTTCAGGCGCCCCGGATCGGCGTCCAGAGCCATGTTGTAGTACTCGATCGCCCGCTCCTCGTCGTTGATCTGGTCGCGGTAGATCGCCGCCATCGTGTAGTACGAGTTGCCGAGGCGGGTCGGATCGGTCTCGATCTTCGTCATCTGCTCGAGGGTCTCGATCGCCGACGAGTAGTCGGTGGTCTCGATGAAGATCTCGAGCAGCTTGACCATGATCACTTTCGAGTCGGGCTTGAACTGCAGCGCCTCGCGGTAGGTCGCCACCGCGGAGTTGTTGTCCCGCAGCTTGTCGCGGTAGAGATCGCCGATGTTCAGGATCACATGGAACTTCTCGAGATCGTCGGCCTTCACCGCGGCGAGGTCGTTGAGGTGCTTGATCACCCGTCGCCACTCGCCGAGTTTCTCGAAGAGATCGACGAGGTTCATCAACGTCTCTTCGTGCGCCGCGTCGTACTCCAGCACGCGCTCGAAATAGTTGATCGCCTTCTTGCGATCGCCGAGCTTGAGGGAGATCTGGCCCAGGTTGCAGTAGATCTCGACCAAGTCCTCGGACGCCAAGCTGTCGCGGTGGCTGACCAGCAGGTTGCGGTAGTTGCGACTCGCCAGGTCCCAGTACTCGCGCTTGAGATTCAGGCGCGCCAGACCCTTGAGCGTCTCGAGGTGGTTCGGATCGTACTCGTGCGCCAACTTGTAGTGCTCGAGGGCCTTCTCGTCGTTGAGCAGATTCTCGGCGGTCTTGCCGAGCTTGAAGTGCAGGTCGCACAGGTATTCGTTGTCCGCCAGGGCCCCCGTCTTGGAGACGATCATGTCGAGCAACGGCTCGGCGCGCTCCCACTTCTTCTCGCGCAGGTACATCTCGACCAGCGGCTTGGCGGCGCCCTCGTGGTCGGGGACGAACTCGAGGGTCTTCTCGTAGTAGTCCACGGCGTTGGTCAGGTCGTTGAGCTTCTCTTCGTAGACCCGGGCGATCTCGAACAGGCGGTCGGCCTTCGCCTTCTCGCCTTGCGCCGACTCTTCCTGGAGCTTCATCATCTTGACCAGGTGGGGCCAATCCTCCTTGGTCGTATAGAGGCGCTTGAGGGACTCGATCCCGGGCGTGAAATAGGGCTCGAGCTGCAGCGCGAAGGTGAACTGTTGCTCCGCCTGCGCGAGATCCATCAGGTGCTCTTCGAAGATCAGGCCGCGCTTGTGGTAGAGGTCGAGGCGCGTCGCCGTATCGTCGGTCGTGCGGATCATCCGATCGTAGGTCTGCAGGCAGTTGTCCCAGTCGTAGTTCCGCGCGTAGAGCTCGGCCATCGCCCCCATGCTCTTCATGTTCTCCGGGTCGATCTCGAGCACCGAGCGATGGGATTCGATCGCCTTGTCGACATCGATCACGCGGTCCGAGAAGACGCCACCGATCGATTGATAGAGCTGTACTTGCAGCGTCGGATCCTCGGTGACCTCGATGTGGAGGCGATAGATCTCGACCAGATCCGTCCAGCGCTCGAGCTGGTTGAAGAGCCGCTCGAGCTCGCGAATCGCCGCCTCGTCCCCCCGATTGAGGGAGATCACCTTGCGGTAGGCGTCGACGGCGCTCTCTTTGTTCGAGAACTCCCGCTCCCAGATCTGGGCGATCTCGCGGTAGTACTCACAGCGCTGGTCGTTGTCGGGGGCGATGTCGAGGAGCAGCTCGTAGATGTCGAGCAGATCGCGCCAGTTCTCCTGCTTGCGATAGAGCGTCTCGAGGGCCTTCAGCGCGGGCTCGTTCGTCGACTCGAAGTGGACGATCTCGCGGTAGATCTCGATCGCTCGGTCCGTCGACTGAACCTTCTCTTCCCAGATCGAGGCGATCTGCAGCTTGAGGTCGGTCGCCCGCTCCGAATCGAGGGAGGCCTGCTTGTGCAGGATGTCGATCAGCTCGATCCAGTTCTCGTTCGCCGCGTAGAGCGACTCGAGGGCCTTGAGCGCCCGCTCGTCGAACTCGTCGATGCCGAGGACCGCCTTGAAGGCCTCGATCGCCTCGTCCAGGCGGAAGAGCTCTTTCCAGCAGACGTCGCCCATCTTGTAGAGCATCTGCACCTTCTCGTCGTAGTCGTCGAGCAGGGCGATGGCGATCTTGAAGATGTCGACGAGGTCTTCCCACTTCTCGATCCGCTCGTAGATCGCCGCCAATGAGCGCAGCGCCCCGAGGTTGTCGGGCTGACGCTCGAGGACGACGCGGAAGTAGGCCACCGCGTGGGCGTCCTGGCCCATCTTCTTTTCGTAGAGCTCGGCGATCTTGACCAAGAGCTCGACCGACTGGCTCTCGTCCTCGATCAGCTGCGAGCTGCCATCGAGAGACTCGATCAAGCCCATCCAGTTCTGGGTGATCTCGGCGAGGCGCTCGATCTCGATCAGGGTGATCTGATTGGCCGGATCCATCTCGAGGGCCAGCTTCAGGGCGCTGAACGCCTCTTCGTAGGCGCTGAGCTCCTCTTCGTAGAGCCGGGCGATCTGATGGCAGAGATCGACGCGCTCGGTGTTCTCTTCGATGAAGTTGAGCCGGTCGAGGTAGAGATCGACGAGCTCGGTCCACATCCGATGCTCGCGGTAGAGCCCCTCGAGCAGGCGGCTCGCCTCGAGGTTCGCCGGGTCGAGCTGGCGGATTCGCTCGTAGACCTGGGTCGCCTGCTGCGGATTGCCCATCCGCTCGAACCAGATGTTCGCCTCGACGAGCAGCGAGGCGACGATCTCTTCGCCTTCGGTCAGGTTGAGGACCTTGCGCTCGATGATCTCGATGCACTCGGACCACATCGCCTGCTCTTGGTAGAGCTTCTCGAGGGCGTTGATCGCCTTGAGGTCGTTCGGATCGATGCCGAGCACCTTGACCCAGACCTCGATCGCCTCGTGGGGGATCATCATGATCTCGGTCTTGATCTCGCCGAGCTCGGTGTAGAGCTCTTTGAGGCGCAGCGCGTCGAGGCCGTAGAGCTCGATCAGCCGCTCGAGGACGTCGACGAGCTTGTCGTACTCTTGGGCATCGCGGTAGAGCTCGCGCAGCGCCTCGAGGGCGTCGAGATCCGTGGGCTCGAGCTCGAGGACGCGCGTCCAGGCGTCGGTCGAGCTCGCCGGGCGGTCGAGGCGATCGCGGAAGACGATCCCGAGGTTCTTGAAGAGCTGCACCTGCGAGGGCGGCTCGTCGTCGTACTGGGCGATCAGGCGCTCGGTGACGTCGACGTAGTCGGCCCACATCTCCTGGCGCTGGTAGAGGCCGAGCAGCGAGGTCAGGCTGATCACGTCCTCGCCCTTGAGCATCAGGATCTCGTTGCGCAGGGCGATCGCCTCTTCCGTGTTGGCAAGCACCTCTTCGGCCAGGCCCGCCATCTCTTCGAGGAGCACCGCCTTCTCGTCGACGTTCTCTTTGACGTCCGAGAGGCTGCGCAACGTCGCGAACAGGCTCTCCCACTCGCCGCGGTCGCGATAGATCTGCGCCATCTCGACGAGCGCGGGCTCGTAGTTCGGGTCGATCGTCAGGATCTCGCGGTAGTTCTCGAGGGACTTGTCGGTCTCGCGCAGATGGGTGTGGTAGATCAAGCCGAGGCGGTACATGCACTGCACCTTCTCGTCCTGATACGGCAGCAGCTTGATCTCCTCTTCCAGCACGTCGACGAGGTCGGTCCAGCGCGACTGGCCCTCGTACATCTTGTCGAGGGCCTTCAGGACGTCGAGATCGTCGGGATCGCTCATCCGGATGTCGAGGTAGGTCTGCTCGGCGCGCGCCGCATCGCCGACCTTCTCTTCGAGGATCCGGGCGATGCGATGCCAGGTCTGCTTCATCAGCTCGGCATCTTCGACCTCTTCCTTGACGCGGCTGTAGATCTCGACGATGTCGCCCCAGCGCATCGTATCTTCCGCCAACGCCTCCATCCGCTCGCGCACGCTCTCGTCGAGGGGATCGAGCTGGAACGCCTTGCCCAGCCAGTGCAGCCCGCGCTCCGCCTCGAAGAGCTGCTCGAGGTTGAGGTCGGCGAGCTCTTTGAGCGCGGTGATCTTGTCGAAACGGTCGTCGATCTCGTCGAGGCGCCCCTCGTAGAGGTTGTTCAGCGAGGCCCACTCCTCGCGCTCGCGGAAGATCGGCTCGAGGACGCGGGCGATGTCGAGGCGGTGGTAGCCGTTGGTGAACATTCGGTAGAGGTCGAGGATCGCCTGCTCGTTCTGGCCGTCGGTGTTGAGGATCGCCTGGTAGCTGTCGAGGGCGCGCTGGCTGTCGTTGAGGAACTCCTCGTAGATCCGCCCCATTCGGCTGTAGAACTCGATCCGCTCGTCATCGCTGTCCGCCAGCATGATCTCCTGGTCGATGATCGCCGCCAGCTTCTCCCAGTCGCTCGCCCGCTGATAGAGGCGGTCGAGGGCCTCGACGGCGACGCGATCGCTCGGATCGTACTGGTAGACCAGCTCGTACTTCTCGATCGCCGAGGCGTCCTGGTTGAGCTGCATCTCGTAGACCGAGGCGAGCTTGAGGCCGAGGGTCTTGAGCAGGTAGTCGTCGGTCGCCTCGCTCAGCTCGGACTCGTAGAGATCGACCAGCGGCTGCCAGTCGCCGTTGATCTCGGCGATCGACTCGAGCACCTGGCGCGTCTCCTCGTGCATCGGATCTTCGCGGAAGGCCCGGCTGTAGGCGTGGAACGCCGCGCCGTGATCGCGGACGTTGTTGTTGTAGATCTCGCCGATCTGATGCAGGTAGGTGATCTTGTCCGCCGCGATGTCGAGGTGCTGCACGAGGACCTCGTAGATCCGGATCAGCTTCTCCCACTCGTGGAACTCGCGATAGATCGGCTCGAGGACTTCGATCGCCCGCTTCTTCGCATCGGAGTTGTCGATGATCCCTTCCAGAGACTCGATCGCCGCCATGTGATTGGGATTGGTCTCGAGGACGACGCGATAGCTCTCGATCGCCTGAAAGGTGTCGTCGAGCTTCTCTTCGTACAACGTGCCGATTCGATACGTGATCTCCTGCCGCTCCGTCGCGTCGTAACATTCCCGCAGGCGCTCGAGCACCTCGAGCAGCTGAAGCCAATCTTCTTTCTTGCTGAAGAGCCGATCGAGGGCCCCGAGAGCCTCGAGATCGTCGGGCTCCCAATCGAGGACCTTGCGGTAGGTGTCGATCGCGTCGTCGAGGTTGTCGAGGTTGTCTTCGAAGACCGAGCCCTTGCGATAGAGGATCTGCTTCTTGTCCTCTGGATCTTCGGCGAGCTCGGCCTTTCGCGAGTAGATCTCGACGAGGCTCGCGTAGTCGGCGCTGTCGAGGTAGAGCGTCTCGAGGTTGTTGATCGCGTCGAGGTTGTGGGGGTCGATGTCGAGCACCTTCTGCAGCACGCGGACCGCTTCGCCCGGGTTCTCGAGGCGCGTCAAGAGGATCTCCGCGGCCTGGAACAAGAGGGCGATCTTCTCGGCGACATCGGGCACCAGCGCCGCCTTGCGCTCGAGGAAGGAGACGAGATCGTCGGCGTTGCCCCCCTGCTGGAAGATCGCGATCAGCGCGTCGATCGCGTCTTCGTCGTCGGGGCTGAACTCGAGCACCTTGCGGTAGTGCACCTCGGCGCCCGCCGAGTCGAGGCAGCGCTCGTCGCAGAGCCGGGCGATCAGCATGTGCAGGCGCCCTGCGAGATCGGCGTATTCGACCTTCTCGACCTCGCCTTGCAGCAGCTGCACCAATTCGGGGTAGTTGTTGAGCACGTCGGCCAGGCGCTTGAGATGCTCGAGGGTGTCTTCGTTCTGTTGATTGATGCGGAACGCCTCGGCGTACGTCGCGAACGCGTCTTCGACGTTGTGCTCCGACTCTTCGTAGAGGCGCGCGATCTTGTGCAACAGATCGACCTTCTCGTCGAGGTCGAAGGTCGAGCCGATCTGCACGCGGTGCACGCTGATCAGCTGCGACGACTCGTGGCGGCGCTCGTAGATCGGCTCGAGGATCGGCGCGATCACGGGCTTGTGCTCGTCGTTCTGGAAAAGGCGCTCGAGGTTCTCGATCGCCCGTTCCTCGTCGCCGTTGTCGAGGAGAATGTGCTGATAGATGTCGATCGCCGCCGCCGCATTCGAGAGGAACGACTCTTGGCACTCCGCCAAGCGCAGCTGCAGATCCGCCCGTTTGGAGATCGTCGGCGCCTGCAAGATGCGGCGCTCGAGGACGTCGGCCAGCGCCGCCCAGTTCTGCGTCGCCATGTAGAGATCGTCGAGGTATTCGAGGGCCGCCGCGTCTTCCGGCTCGAAGTCGAAGACGTGCTGGATCGCGCCGATCGCCTCCTCCAGTCGGTCGAGCTTGTAGCGCAACAGGTCGGCCACGCGGAAGCTGATCTCGCGCTTGGTCTCGACCTCGAAGGCGTGGGCCAGCTTGAGCCGCAACGTCTCGAGGAGCTTCTCGTCGTCCTCGATCCGCATGTAGAGGTTCTCGAGGTTGTCGAGGGCCTCGGCGTTGGCCGGGTCGATCTCGAGGACCTTGCGATAGTTCGCCTCGGCGGGTTCGAGCTGCGAGAGCTGCTCGTAGTAGACCCGGGCGATCGCCAGATAGACCGAGACCTTGAGCTGGGCGTCGTCGATCCCGTTGACCACCGCCTCATAGAGCTGGACCAGCGTCTCCCAGTTGTCGAGCAGCGCCGACAGCCCCTCGAGCTCGCCTCGCGCGCGAGAATGCGCGGGCAGCGCCATGAACAGCCGCCCAAAGGCGACGAAGGCCGCCCCATTGTCACCGCGCCGATCTTTGTTCAGCTCGCCGATACGCTCGAGGAGCGCGACGCGGTCGTCGACGAGCTCTGCCACGCTGAGCTGGATCTCGAGGACGTCGACGAGCTTCTCCCACCAACCGTTCTGCTCGTAGACCCCTTCGAGGATCAAGGCGATCTGCTGGCGGTTGTTCTCGTCGCCGATCAGCTCCTCGAGGAGCTCGACGGCGCGCAGGTTCTTCGGATCGTTCTCGAGGGCCTCGCGGTAGTAGTCGATCGCCCGCTCGGTGTCGTTCTGTTTCCCGTAGGCCAACATCCCGAGTTGATATTTCACGCGGGCGATCAGCGACTTGTCCGGCTCGTCGGTCTGGTTGAGGACCGTCAGCTTGCGGTCGAGCACGCTCACCAGCTGGCCGACGTCATCCTGGGTCAGATAGAGGATGCCGAGCTCTTCCAAGACATCGAGATCGTTTGGAAATTCTTGCGACACCTGCTGCAGGAGCTCGATCGCCGAGGGGAGGTCACCCTTGCGGTCGCGATAGACCCGCGCGCTGCGTAAGCGCAAGCGCTTCTGCTCGTGGGGATCGGTGGCCAGGGAGAGCTTCTTCTGCAACGTCCCGAGCAGATCGTCCCAGCGCTCGAGCTTGTTGTAGAGCGCCTCGACCGCGTCCAGGGCGGTCATGTTGTCCGGCTCGAAGCCGAGCACCGTCAGGTGATGGGCGAGCGACTGTTCCGGTTGGTCGAGCTTGTCGGCGTAGAGCTGCGCCACGCGCAGATGATACTCTTTGAGCAGCGGCTGGGTCGTGACCGCCTTGCAGGCCTGCTCCATCACCTCGGCGAACTCGGTGAAGCGGTGGGTCTGCGGGGCGAGCCGCTCGATCGCCGCGAGAATTTGAGCGTTGCGGAAGTCCTCGACGAACGCCTGCAGATAGTAGGAGTAAGCGGTGTCGGCGTCCGATAGCTTCTGCTCGTAGATCCCGCAGAGCGCGAAGAACACCGGCTGACGCTCCATCGGCTCGCTCAGGTTGCCGAGCTGGATCTCGCGGACCCGCGCCAGGCCCTGCCATTCGCTACGCGACTCGTAGATCGGGATCAAGGCGAGCGCCGCTCCGTTGTGATGCGCGTCGAGCTCGAGGATCTGCTCGTAGGCTTGAATCGCGCGCTCCACCGAGTCGAGCTCGCCGAGATAGAGCCCGGCGATCTTGAAGAGCAGGCTGATCTGCGCCTCGGCCTCTTCGATCACCTTGACCTGCTGCTCGAGCACGCGAATGTACTGGTCGGTGGTGCCGAACTGCTGGAAGAACTCCTCGAGGGCATCCCAATCCTGAATCGTCAGGTACTTTTTCTTCAGCTCTTCCTTGGCGCGTCGATGCTCGGGATCGAGGGCGAGCAGGTCACGCCAGACCCGAATCGCGTCGCTCGTGCGGTCGAGACGGTCACCATAGACCTGCCCCAGGCGCTGCAACAGCTCGACGCGTTGGTCGACGGCGTCGGTGATCGACAGGCGCTTCTCGAGGACGCCGGCGAGCGCTTCGTAGTCGCGATCGCGCTCGTGCAGCTGGTCCAACTCTTCGAGGGCCTTGGCGTTCGTCTCGTCGTACTTCAACACCGAGGCCCAGAGCTCGGCGGAGACCTGCGGTCGGCGCAGCTTGTCGTTCGCCAGATCGGCGAGGGCGGCGAACTGATGCGCCTTGATCGACGGATCGTCTCCGCTCTCGATCTCCTTGGCGGTGATCTCGACGTACTTCGCCCAGTCGCGCCGCTTCTCGTAGATCCCCTTGAGGATCTTGATCACCTCGACGTGGGCCGGGTCGAGCTCGAGGATCTTCTCGTAGCTCTTGATCGCCTCGGTCTGATTCGAGAAGCGATCGAGGAACAGCGTCGCGATCTGCATGTGGACGTCGACGAGCTTGGCGGTGTCCGTCACCACCTCGGCCTTCTTCTGCAAGACCTCGATCAGCGCGGGCCAGCGCCGCATCGCTTCGTATTGCTCGATCAACGCCTCGATCGCCTCGCTGTCGGTCGGCGCGATCTGCAGAATCGCCTGATAGGTGTTGGTGACCATGTTCTCGGACTTGATCTGATCGCGATAGATCTCGATCATCCGCCGATAGATCACCAGCTTCGCCTCGACGTCGTCGTCGGGAATGTCGTTGAGGTCGGCCTTGTAGAGGTCGACCAGCGAGTGCCACTTCTCCGCCTCGGTGTACAGCCGCTCGAGCTTTTCGCGCGCCTCGTTGTCGGCGCCGTCGGCCGTACGCACCGCTTGCCAGTAGTAGATCGCCTTCTCGGCGTTCTGATGACGCTCGGCGATCCCCGCGATGCGCCGCTTCAAGTACGCTTTATTCGGCCCCTGCTCGGTCTCGGGCATCACCTGCTCGAAGAACTGCTCGAGGCGGCGCCAGTTGTCTTTTTCGGCGTAATAGTTCTCGTAGAACTCGCTAATTTCCGCCAAATTTTCGGAGCTCTCGCTCTCGAGCTGCACACGGCGAAAGCTGCGCTCCGCCTTGTCGGCGCTGCCCATCGATTTCCAGTAGAGCTTGCCCATCTCCGCGCTGAGGGCCGACGTCGCCTGCGGATGCTTGGCTGCGACGCGTTCGAAGAGCCGAATCAGGCGCTCCTTCTCGGCGTCGTCCTCCAATCGATCGATACTCTGCTGATACAGCTGCGACAACGAACCCCACTCTTGGCTCGAGGCGACGCTCTCCAGAATTGCCTCGAATGCCGCCATGTTCCCCGGATCCGACGCGAGAGTATCGTAATGCTGCTGGATATCCATGGGCGATCGACTCCTTCTTCGCGATAAAGCTACGTGGACTTCTGTACCCGAAATTTGGTCAATTTCTTATAACATATGAGCCCGGCAAAAGACAATGCTTAACGGGCGGAGATTTTTTCGTTTTTTATCATCCGGGGAGCGCTGCGGGTCCCCGTTTTTCCATCGGGAGTTGGGTGACCTCGCGCGCTTGAGATCGGCGAAACCAGGGAAGTCGATCGCCCTCGCGCCGCGGGCCGCCTCAAAGGGTGTCCGCTCGGCGCTCGCGATACCCGATTGCGCGCGCGACGAGGTCGTGTACGCGCCGTCTGAACGGCTTGATCGTCAGATTGTCACGCCCATGATAAACCCGATTGGTGAGCAATACAACTATTGTCTCGGTGCTCGGATCGATCCAGATCGAACAGCCCGTAAAGCCGAGATGCCCGACGCTCGCCGTTGTCAGATAGTGCCCGGCAGCGGACTGATCGGCGCCCGGGGTGATCGTGTCCCAGCCGAGTCGCCGAGAGCCAGACCCGTACAACGGCGCTTCGACCCAGAGCTGCCGCACGAGCTCGGGCTCGAAGAGGCCTCGCTCGCCCTTGAAAGCACGTAGCCAGGCCCCG
Organism: Myxococcales bacterium; assembly: GCA_020430585.1. Classification (GTDB taxonomy): domain Bacteria; phylum Myxococcota_A; class UBA9042; order JAGQJP01; family JAGQJP01; genus JAGQJP01. Next base: position 12,982 of record JAGQJP010000458.1, read on the forward strand.
CCGACGCTGGTGAGATCCGATGCGCGGGCAAAGAGGCCCGCGTGACCCGCGACGCCATCTAGGGCGGCGGCGTTCTCGTCGTGTACCTCACCGTGCGGGCGACGCCCGCGCCAACCACAGCGCTCAGTCGGTGCGATGTTCGGCGGTATCGGCTGGTCGCGAAATCGGCTGATTCGACGATAACCACAGCCCAGCGACAGAGGATCGAAGAGCTGGTCACGAGCGATCTCGTCGAGGGGCCGCTGATAGAGTCGCTCGGCGATCGCGCCGAGCAAGATGTACCCGAGGTCGCTGTAGAGCTGCACGGATCCGACGGGTGCGATGAGGGGCTCGGCGAGGACGGCCTGCAACACGTCGCCGTCCTGGAAGAACGGGCGCCAATCGGGGAGCCCGCTGCCATGTCCGAGGCAATGGGCGATGCTCACCGCCGCCTTGTCACCCTGCGCGTACTCGGGAAACCAGCGCGAGAGCCGATCGTCGAGTCGACAACGCCCCGCCGCCAGCGCCCGCAGGATGATCGAGGCGGTCACCACGGGCTTGGTCACAGAGGCGACGTCGTAGATCGTCTCGAGGTTCACCGCCGCGCTCTCCGCGTCGGCGAGACGTCCGAACGAGACCTCGACGGCGTTCGTCGGGTTTTCGGCGATGAGCACCCCGCCTGGGGCGACGCTCGGGTTGGACGCGGTGAGATACGCCGCCAGCTCGTCACTCGCTGAACGTTGCGCGCTCGACAGCGCCGCGTCTGCGCGCCAGCGAAGCGTCGCTGGAATCGTGCCAGCGGCAGCCGAGAAATCGAGGCGTGGGTTGGTATCGTCGCTCATTCACTACCGCCGTCGAAACGCAACAGCCCGCTCGCCCCGTCGAGTCGGGCGGGCCAGCCGAACGGCAGCGGCCAGTTCCGCTCCGCGTGCCCGATCGGCAGGTCGACCACCAGCGGGCACGGCAGGGTCTCGGCCAGCTCATCGATCAAATGCTCCCAGTCGGAGCGCGCCACGCCGTCGAAGGTGCCCAAGGCGACACCGGCAACGCGCTGGAACACCCCCGCGAGGCGCAGCTGCGTGAGCAATCGGTCGATTCGGTACGCCGGCTCGTTGGTGTCCTCGAGGACGAGCAGCTTGCCGTTGAAATCAGCGGCGTAGGGCGTACCGAGGAGCGCGCAGAGCAGCGTCAGATTACCTCCGACGATCGTCCCCTGCGCCGTAGGACCGCGCACGGGCGTGCCGCGAAGAGGCATCGGCACGCCGCTCCGCAGTAGCTGCTCGACAGCCGCGAGACTCGCCGCGTCCAGGCGTCCCCACTGGGTCAACACAGGACCGTGAACGACCCTGCGCCCGCGACGTGTCAACACATTGAGCAGCGCCGTGATGTCGCTGAAGCCCCAGAGCATCGCCTCACCGCTGGATGCCGAGGCCGCGAGGCCCGGGAGCAGACGCATCGTCCCGTATCCCCCGCGAACACAGAGGGCGAGAACATCCCCGGCCGCGCTCAACGCCTCGCGCAGCTGCGCCGCCCGACTCTCGTCGCCACCTGCGAGATAGCCTGCGCGCTCGTGGATCCGCGGGTCGATCGCGAGCTCGAGGCCCATCGACTCGAGCAGCCCTCGCCCCGCCTCGAAGGGGCCCGGCTCGAACGGGCTCGCGGGCGCGATGAGGCGAACCTGTCGAACCGGTCGGGGCGCGATCATCTTCATGCGTGTTGACCGGTCCGTTAAATTTGTTGGCAAACGGTGACGAAATCGCCTACCATCAAATGTGAGTCTCGTTTCATATTGTTAGCTCGCGTGGGCAGGTGCGGTTTTGGGTATCTCCATCGTACAAAAAAGCAAACTCGGCGGCAAACCGAAATCGCAGTGCCGGGCGGCGCTGGTTCTCGCGGGCGGTGCGATCAGCGGCGGAGCGTTCAAGGTCGGCGGCTTGATCGCCCTCAACACGCTGCTCACGGGGCGGCGCGTCCTCGACTTCGACATCTACGTCGGCCTCTCGGCGGGCGCGTTTCTCGCGGCGCCGCTCTCCTCGGGGATCGGCCCCGAAGAGCTGTTGCGCAGCCTCAACGGCCACTCGTCGAAGATCGGCAAGTTCCAGCCCTGGGACTTCTACTGGCCGAACATCGACGAGTTCCTCGGACGACCCGCGAAGTTCATCAAAGATCTCGTAACCTTCTTGCCCGAGATCGCGATCACGCTGGCGCGCTTCATCCCCGAGCACCGCGCGTCGCTGCAGGAGCTGCTGCTGGACTATCTGCGGCGCCCCAGCTCCCGCACCCTCGAGCGCTTCCTGCTGCCGTTCATCAAGGAAGTGATGGCCCAGGCCGAGCTGCCCTACGGCTCGAGCTACATCCCCTCGGGCTTCTTCGACGGGAGCCGGATCGAGACCTTCATCCGCCACAACCTGGAGAAGAACAACCTCCCGAACAACTTCCGGCTGTTGCGCCTGGACCGCCGCAAAGAGCTCTACATCACGGCGACCAACCTGAATACGGCGCAGAACGTCGTCTTCGGCCACGACGAGGACAACTCGGCGACGATCAGCCAGGCGGTGATGGCCTCGACGGCGATCCCCGGCTTCTATCGGCCGGCGCGGATCAACGGCATCGACTACGTCGACGGCGGCGTGCGCAAGACGGCGAACATCAACGTCGCCGTGGCCAAGGACGCGGACCTCGTGATCGTCTACAACCCGTTCCGCCCGTTCTTCAACTTCGCCAACCGCTACTCGCGGCGCTATCGATCGATCGCCGACATGGGCGTGCTGGCGGTGTTGAATCAGTCGTTCCGGACGCTGCTCCACTCGCGCCTGATGTACGGGATGGAGTATTTCCGCAACGATCCCTCCTTCAACGGCGACATCATCCTGATCGAGCCGACCGAAGAGGACCAGAAGTTCTTCGACATCAACCCCCTCGCCTTCTGGCAGCGCGCGATCTCGGCGCGACACGGATTCGTCTCGGTGCGCGAGTCGATCGAGAAGCGCTACCCGCTGATCAAGCGGATCTTGAACCATCACGGCTTCGATTGCGACCGTGACCGGCTCAATCGCAGCTTCAGCCTGATCGAGCGCGTGCCGACGGACGACGAGGCGATCATGGACATCCTCGAGGCGCAGACGCCGCGCCCCAACCGCGCCGCCCCGCTTCGTCTGGTCAAGTAACACGCGACATCGAGCCGAGCAGGGACGCCCCTCGTCGAGGCGACAGCCTACATCAGGTCGATCGGGTCGACGTCGACGACGAGGCGAACGCCCGTGCTGTCGGGGCCGTCGGCCAACAGCCGATCGATCAATCGGTGCAGCGCGGGGCGTCCGCTGGACTTGAGCAGGATCTGATGCCGCGTCTGGCCGCGAATCCGCTCGATCGGCGCCGCCGCCGGACCGAGGACCTTCACCTCGGGATCGGCCGAGCGCTTCAGCCACGCCGCGAGCTCGCGTCCGTAGCGCTCGACGACGCGCCCATCCTCTCCAGCGAAGCGGCAGAGCGCCAGATGAGCGAAGGGGGGATACGACGCCTCGCGGCGGAAGCGCAGCTCCTGCTCCATGAAGGCGTCGAAATCGTGGCGCTGGGCGCAGCGCAGCACGTAGTGCTCGGGGCAGAAGGTCTCGATCAACACCCGACCCGGCTTCTCGCCGCGGCCCGCGCGGCCGGCGACCTGGGTCAAGAGCTGGAAGGTCCGCTCGCCCGCGCGAAAGTCGGGGAAGTTGAGGCCCGTGTCGGCGGCGATGACCCCGACGACGGTGACGTTCGGGAAGTCGTGGCCCTTGGCCAGCATCTGGGTGCCGATCAGCAGGTCGATGCGCCCCGAGCGGAAATCGCGGAGCAGGCGGCGCAGGTTCTGGCCCCGCGTCGTGTCGCGGTCCATCCGCTCGATCCGCGCGCCGGGAAAGATCGACTGGCAGAGCATCTGGACGCGCTCGGTGCCGAAGCCGAGGGGGCTCAATCCCGCGGCGCCACAGTGGGGGCAGTGCTCGGGGATCCCACGGGTCGCGTCGCAGTAGTGGCAGACGAGGCGATCGCGGCGGCGGTGGTAGGTCATCGAGATGCTGCAATCCTCGCACTGCACCGCCTGACCGCAGGCGCGACAGAGCACGAACGAGGCGAAGCCGCGCCGATTGAGGAAGAGGATCGCCTGCTCTCTGGCGTCGAGGGCGCTCCGCAGCGCCCCCTCGAGGGGCGGCGTGACGAGAAAGCGGTAATCCGTGCCCCCGAAGGCGTGCTCGCGCAGATCGACGAGCTCGACGGTCGGCAGCGGCTGCGGCGTCGGTCGCTCGGGGAGCTCGATCCGCACGAGCTTGCCCAGATCGACGTTGGCCCGGCTCTCGAGCGAGGGCGTCGCCGAGCCGAGGATCACGGGGCACCCCGCCTGCTGCGCCCGGACGAGGGCGGCGTCGCGGGCGTTGTAGCGCGGGACCTCCTCCTGCTTGAACGAGGGCTCGTGCTCTTCGTCGACGATCACCACGCCGAGATTCTCGAGGGGGGCGAAGATCGCCGAGCGGGCGCCGAGGACGATCGGCGCCTCGCCGCGCAGCACCCGGGACCACTGGTCGTAGCGCGCCCCGGGGCCGAGGGCGGAGTGGAGCAGCGCCACCTCGTCGCCGAAGCGGCCGCGGACCCGGGCGGCGAGCTGCGGGGTCAGGGCGATCTCCGGGACCAGGAGCAGCGCGCTCTGACCGCGGCGACGGACGGCGGCGATCACGTGGAGGTAGACCTCGGTCTTGCCGCTGCCCGTGATCCCGTGGAGCAGGTAGCCGCCGAAGCCGCCGTCGAGGGCGTCGACGACGCGGGCGACCGCGGCGGCCTGGCTCGCGGTGAGGGTCGGCGCGTCGTGCGGGACCAGCGCCTCGCCCTGGAATGGGTCGCGAAAGACGCGCTGCTTCTCGACGGCGATCAGCCCGCGCTCGCAGAGGCGGCGCAGCGTGTCGCTCTTGGCGCCGAGGGCGGCGCGCAGCTCGTCGCGGGAGACGCCGTCCCGCGGCTCGAGATAGTCGAGGATCGCCCTCTGCTGGTCGCTCGCTCGGCTCCCGCGGCGGGAGACGAAGCGGTAGACGTCGACGCTCTTCTCCAGCTCGGTTTTTCCGCGCCACTCGTACTGGATCGTGACGAGCCCCAGGCGTTCGGCCTGCACGAGGTCGGAGGCGCGCAGCTCCCGCGGCGGTCGGAGCAGCGTCCGCAGGGGTTGGGCGCCGCGGGCGAGCGCGGCGATCACCGCGCGTTGCGTGCCCTCGAGGACGCTGCCGTCGGCGAGGCATCCCGAGAGGGCGGCCTCGCGGCCCCGCTCGGTCAGCTCGGCGTGACGCAGCTCTTCGCGCTTGAGACCCGCGGGGAGGGCGCAATCGATCACCTCCCCGAGGGAGGCCTTGTAGTACTGCGCGAGCCAGCGCAGAAAGGGCAGCATGCTCGCGGGCAAGGTCGGCGCCGCGTCGAGGACGTCGGCGATCGGCTTGATTCCCGTGAGCTCGGGCGCCGCCTCGCGAAAGGCGACGACGGTTCCCGTCACGCGCCGACCCCGCAGCGGCACCAGGACGCGCATTCCGATCGCCACGCGCTCGTCCCATTCGCTGGGAACCGCGTAGGTCAAGGGCTGCGCCAGGGGGAGGGGCAGGGCGACGTCGATCAGGCGAGGTGGCGACATGGCCTGATTGTACACGGCGGCCGCGGCCTTTCAACCTCTTCGGCGGCGATTTCTTTTTTCACCGACGGCCCCGCGAGAGGCCCCCTCGAGAGCGGCTCGGCCGCGATTTGTGTTGAAGCGGCGCCGTGCGGTGTGCTATGGGGTGCTTTGCGCTTGCCAACCGCCTCGAATGGAGGAGACGATGCTCGAGCTCAACACGAACCGATCGAAAACCCGCGCCGCACTGGTGATCGTCGCCCTCGGCGTCCTGCTCGCCCTCGGCTGCTCGAAGAGCTCGTCCACGAGCGGCGGCTCGGACACCGCCACCCCGGGCGACACGACGGGCGACACGACGACCAACCCCGGCGTGAAGAATTGCACCTCGAACGACGATTGTCCCGGACAGGTCTGCCTGCTCGATCCGCCGAACGGGCTCTCGCCGCTCTGTGTCGACAGCTGCCAGGCGAGCACGAGCTGCCCCGATCCGAACTACGTCTGCGACACGAGCGACGGCGTCTGCAAGCCGAAGTTCGGTTCCAAGCCCGCGGGAAGCGGCTGTGGGTCGAACAGCGAGTGCTCTCTCGGTCTGAGCTGCGTCAACAAGCTCTGCACCAAGAGCTGCTCGAGCAACACCGACTGCCCCGAGCCGACGGAGTGCCGAGCGGTCAAACCCGGCGACACGGCGAAGATCTGCCAGAACAAATCCTACTGTTCGAGCTGCAGCACGGACGCCGACTGCGGGAGCGGGAACAAGTGCCACAAGGACAAGAACAACGCGGGCTTCTGCAGCTACTCCTGCACCGACTCGGGCAAGAGCTGCCCCGGCGGTCACGAGTGCAAGAACTTCTCGGACGGTGGCAAGAGCGTCTGGTACTGCTACCCCCTCGACGGCGCCTGCAAAGGGGACGGCACGGTCTGCGCGACCTGCGGCTCGGACAGCGACTGCGCCTCGGGTCACTTCTGCTACAGCGACCCGGCGACGACGGAGAAGTACTGCACGAGGTACTGCGAGAAGGTCGAGGATTGCGGCAGCCCCTCGGTCGAGGTCGAGTGTGTCCAACCAGAGGGCGCGAGCAAGATGCAGTGCCGCCCGAAGCCGACGAGCAACGTCCAGGGCGCGATGGGCACCTGCTTCGCCGGCAAGACCAAGCTCTGCGGCTACTGTGAGGACGACAGCTGGTGCAACTCGGAGATCGCCCTCAACGGCAAGACCTACAAGGCGACCTGCTTCGTCGCCCTGACGGGTGACAGCGGCAAGAAGGAGGACGGCTCGAACATCTGCACGATCGATTGCTCGAACGATCCGACGATCTGCCCCTCGGGCTTCAACTGCGTGACCAACGCCCAGATGTACGATCCCCGCGAGCCCGACAAGTTCAAGGCCTGCCGCCCGGCGAGCCCGACGAGCGACCCGAGCGCCCTGGCCTGCAACTCCGGCTTCCTCTGCGCCGACAAGACCTGCACGGGCCCGCTGCTGACGGGCGAGTGCGAGCTCGGTCAGTGCGTCCAGTGCCCCGACCCGGTGAGCTGCAAGTAACGCCACGCGGCGCCCTGCGCTGACCCGATCGAACGATTTCGACTCGCGCAGCGCCCTGCGCATCCTAGGTTGGACGTCCCTGAGGCGCGAACGCGGGACCGATCAGAGGGCGCGCTTGCCGTTGCGGTCGTAGACCACCTTGCCGCGAAAGATCGTCGCCTCGATGCGGCCCGCGAGCTCCCAGCCGATGAAGGGGCTGTTCAGGCTCTTCGAACGGATCTGCTCGCTCTCGAAGGTGTAGGACGTCGTCGGGTCGAGGAGCGTGACGTTCGCCTCGGCGCCGACCGCGAGGGTGCCGCCGCGCAGGCCGAGAAGCTTCGCTGGAGCGTGGGTCAGCTTGCCGATCGCCTCGAGAGGGCTGAGCACGCCGTCTTGGATCAGACGCAGCGTCAGAGGCAGCGCGGTCTGGAGCCCGAGGATGCCGAAGGCGGCGCGCTCGAACTCGACGTTCTTCTCGATGTCGCTGTGGGGGGCGTGATCGGTGGCGATCGCGTCGATCACCCCCTCGCGCAGTCCCTGCCGCACGGCCTCGCGATCCTCGGCGGAGCGCAGCGGCGGGTACATCTTGGTGTTCGGGTCGAGGGTCGCGCAAGCCTCGTCGGTCAGCGTGAAGTGGTGCGGCGA
>JAGQJP010000459.1 GCA_020430585.1 Myxococcales bacterium
CCGCGCCTACGATCCGCGCTTTCTGTTCACCTGGCCGAACCATCGCATCGCCGTGATGGGCGGGGAGCAGCTCGCCGGCACCCTCGACATCATCAAACGCGAGTCGGCGCGAAAACGCGGGGAAGCGGTCGACGAGAAGCAGCTCGAGATGATGAAGATGATGATCAAGATGCAGATCGACAAAGAGTCGGACGCCTACTTCGCCACCGCGCGGATCTGGGACGACGGGATCATCGATCCGCGGCAGACGCGCGACGTTCTCGGCATCGCGCTCTCGGCGGCGGGCAACCGCGCCGTGGAACCGACGACGTCGTTCGGCGTATTTCGCCACTAGGAGGAGCATCCATGAGGTTCGACACCGTTTTGATCGCCAACCGCGGCGAGATCGCGCGCCGAATCATCCGCAGTTGCCGTCAACAGGGCTACCGAAGCGTGGCGGTATTCTCTGACGCCGACGAGGGCGCGGCGTTCGTCCACGAAGCCGATGAGGCGGTGCGTATCGGCCCCGCACCATCGCGCGAAAGCTACCTCTCGATCGAGCGCATCATCGCCGCCGCCAAGCGCGTGGGGGCCCAGGCGATCCACCCGGGCTACGGCTTCCTCGCCGAGAATGCCGAGTTTGCGGCGGCCTGCGAAGAAGCGGGCTTGATCTTCGTCGGACCGCGCTCGGAGACGATCCGCACGATGGGCTCGAAGATCGAGTCGAAGAAGCTGATGGAGAGCTACGGCGTCCCCGTGATCCCGGGCTACTTCGGCGAGGACCAGTCCGTCGAGCGGCTCCTCGTCGAGGCCGCTCGGATCGAGTACCCCGTGCTGCTCAAGGCATCTGCCGGCGGCGGTGGAAAGGGGATGCGCATCGTCGCGAGCGATGACGAGCTGGCGACGGCGATCCCCGCGGCGCGACGCGAGGCGCTCTCGGCCTTCGGCGACGACACGCTGTTTCTCGAAAAAGTCGTCTCGCCCGCGCGCCACGTCGAGCTGCAGATCCTCGGCGACGAAGAGGGGCACCTGGTCCACGTCTTCGAGCGAGAGTGCTCGATCCAGCGGCGCCACCAGAAGATCATCGAAGAGACACCCTCCGTCGCCCTCGACGCCGAGCTCCGCGCCGAGATGGGCGCCGCCGCCGTCCGCGCCGGCGAGGCGATGGGCTACTGCTCGGCGGGGACGGTCGAGTTCCTCCTCGGAGCCAATCGCCGCTTCTACTTCCTCGAGGTCAACACGCGGCTGCAGGTCGAGCACCCGGTCACCGAGATGACGACGGGCCTCGATCTCGTCGAGCTACAGCTCGAGATCGCCCAGGGCCACCCGCTCCCCTTCGCGCAACGCGATCTACGGCAGCGGGGCCACGCGATCGAGTGCCGGATTTACAGCGAGAACCCGGCGAACCACTTCCTCCCCGCGACCGGACGGCTGGCGGATTGGCACCTCCCGACCCTCGACGGATTGCGCGTGGACAGTGGCGTCGAGCGCGGAGACGAGGTCTCGATCCACTACGATCCGCTGCTGGCGAAGGTGATCACCTGGGGCAAGACGCGCAACGAAGCGACGCGCCGCATGATCCGTGCCCTCGACGGCGCGTCGATCCAGGGCGTGACCACGAACCGCGCCTTCCTGATCGACATTCTGCGACACGAGGCCTGGGAGCGAGGCGAGCTCGACACGCGCTTCATCGAACGCCACTATGGCGCCGAGGGCTGGAGCGAATCGA
>JAGQJP010000460.1 GCA_020430585.1 Myxococcales bacterium
AATGCATCGGGGCTCGAGGCGCCGTCGCCGACGTCGCCGGGGTTCGTCCCGTCGCCGGGGTTCGTCCCGTCGCCGGGGTTCGTCCCGTCGCCGGGGTTGGTCCCGTCGCCGGGGGTCGTCCCGTCGCCGGGGTTCGTCCCGTCGCCGAGGGTCGTCCCGTCGCCGGGGTTCGTCCCGTCGCCGGGGTTCGTCCCGTCGCCGGGGTTCGTCCCGTCTTCCTGGCCGAGCAGATCTCCGGCCAAGGCATCCTCGCCGTTCGTGAGGTCGGCTACGAGCTGATCGTCGTCACTGCTCGTGTCGACGCCGCCCGTGCCGTCGGCTGTCGAACCGTCGCCGCCAATCTGGCCGTCCTGCTTGCCCTGATTGTCGGAGCTGCCCTGACACGCAAGCCAGGGCCCGATGGAGCAGAAGAGAAGGAGAAGCAGCGAAAAGGAGAGCCGTCGCCCGCTCATGGAATGCTCCTTCAGGGTGGAACCCCAGCCCGTTGCAAAATGCCTCAGTTCCAAGATAGGAGAGCGGACCGGTCCCGTCAAGCGACACGCACGACCGATGGCAACTGCGGTGGTCGAGGAGCTTTTTTTTTCGCGCTCGAGCTGGATCGTCCGCACGCCGAGCGTTCCCGACGTCCCCGACGACACCGCGCGCTGCCGGCGGCCGGGGAGCGTCGTCAGGAGCGGCGAGATGTCCGCCGGCTGGCAACCGAGCCTCACGGCGTCGGCACGACGTAGACGAAGGTCGCGGTGATCGCCCAGCCGATGGTTCCGGCGGCGAAGTAGGCCGAGACGTCTCCCTCGGCATTTTTGACGATGAAGTCTGCGTTGTACTCGTTACCCGGGTTCACCGCCGGGCCGGGCAGCAAGAAGAGCGTGATCGTCGTATTGGTCGAGGGCGCGTTCATCTCTCCGAGGGTGTAGCTCGTCTGCTCTTCGACCGGATAGGCCTCGATTGTCGTCGAGTTCCTCGCGAGCCACACGTTCGGCACCGGCGGACAGGGATTTTCAGCGCTCACCTTCGAGCTGTCGCAGACATAGACCAACGAGAACCCCTTCGGCTCGCCGACGTTGCCGATCTGAAAGAACTTCTTGAGCGACTCGAGCGTCGCCATCTTCTTCACCTCGACCTCGGTGAGATAGATCGTGCCGATGTTGGGGACCGTCCGTGCGCAGGGGTCGGTGCGCAGACCGCCGAGCGGCGCCTCGACGATGTTGATCACCGGGATCAAGCTCGGATTCGACGATCTCTGAAAGGTGACGAACGCCGCACGGCCGCTGATGGCCGCGTCGGCGAGATAGAACGAGAACTCGGTGCCCAGGCGGCTCGCCGGTCCGGTCGCGAGATCGCAGGATTTGTCCAGGTCGGAGGCGGCCGGGCTAGCTCGGATCGGTTCGAGCGATACGTTGACCCAGCCGTCCTTCCCGTAGAGGCTGTCTTGGCAGCTGCCGCTCTTGAGCTTGTCGGAGTCGATCCAGCGAATCTCGACGCCGCCCAGGGGATCGACGGCTTGCAGGTCGACGGTGCGCAGGAAGCCCGTGTACTCACGAGCCAGTGTCGCATCGTCGCAGGTTGCTGTCGTGTCACCGTCGGGGGCGCCGGTGGAGTCCGATCGGTTCGAGCCGTCGGACGTCTGCGACGCGTCGCTGACAGCGGTCTTCGGGCCGGGCAAGCAACCGGCGCCGGCTAGAGCGAGCGCGGCGAGAGCTGCGAGAGCGAGCGTGCGGGCGATGGGCAATCGGTTCTGCGGCGCGCCTGTGGGAATCGACATCGGGGTCTCCTTCCGTTCTCCCTCGAGATGGGGCGAGTCCAACGTGTCCGTCCTACGCGACCATGATACATCTTTCGCAGCACAGATTCGAGCGCTTTGGCGTCTCGCCCGCTGGCAGGAAGCTCGAACGGAGGCGGGCCTCGGCGCCAGCGGCGATACAGGGTATCCCGACGATCATCGCGGGGGATACAGGTTCGGTCGCATGTCATGCATGAAATAAATACATGGTGTTACGCGGGCGGAGCGGCTCGCGGGTGGGTTTCGGCGCTTCGCCAGCTGGACGGCGTAGTCGGGGGCGGGCTCTTTTTTTAGGAATTACAAAGCATTGACGGTTCGGCACGGGATTTGCCTCAGGCGCTCGGAGACCCCAAACCACTGGAGGGAAGACCCATGCGCAGCAAACCAAGTCAAGCACTACGTGGTCGAGATGGCGCCACCATGTTACGTCGTGGACGGCTCGTCGTCGCCGTGATCGGGCTCGCGTTCACGATGATCGGCGCCAAATGTAGTCCTCATCCACCCGCGCAACCCGACACCCCGCCGAGTACTACGACGACGGGCGTTCCGGGCCGTGCGACCGTCGGGATCAGCTGTACGAAGCTCGAGACCGGTGAAAAGCTGCCCCAAAACGCCACGCTGCGGGTCGGCGACAGGGTGCGCTGTACGCTTCGCCTCGACAATTCGCCCTGGTTCACGCGCGACCGCTTCAAGAAGGAGGGCTTCGCCTGGACCTTCGGCAGCGACGGAGGCCCTGCGCCCTTCAGCGGACTCGTCGTAGCGCCGAACACGGGCGAGAAGAGCTGCAAGCTCGACGACGACTGCGCACCCGGGCCCTGCATTCAGGGTCGCTGTCGGCCGACGCGTTACCGTGCGCTGATCCCCTTCAGCGCCTGGAGCCCCTACCACGAGACCCTCGACGACGCCGAACGCGACCAGGCGTGCCACCCCGTCTCGGGGCAACACGCTCCGCCGGATCGCTGCGACACCGTCTGCTGCTTCATGGGGTACGAGGGTTGGCCGGCGGGACGGGCGGTCATCGCCTACAGCACCCCGCCCCGAGACGCCTGCGCGGGTGGTTGCCAGACGGCGATTGGCCCAACGCGAACCTTGTCGCCAAAGGAGAAATACGCACCGACGACCCGCGGCTGGTGTGACGACAACCAGACGACGATGCCGAATACGACGATCCTCGGCCGCTGCGACCCGGACTGGAAGTTCCGCTTCCAAGGACTCTGCGACGACAACAAGAGCGTCTGTCCGGCGGGCGTTTGCGAGACCGACGAGGGCAGCTACAGCTCGTTCTTCGTCGGCGAGCTGCAGAGTTGCGCTGGCTCGCAGAGGACCTTTCACAAGACGGGTGCGAACGACGTCGAGTTCGAGGCGGTCTGTTGCAAGAGGAGCGACGGCAACTACATCACGATCGGCGTGCAGAAGACGATCCGCGCGACGACGACGATCGACCTCGTGGCGGTGGCGCCGGGCAAGCTGACGATCGGACTGGAGCAGCGCTTCGACGCGGGAACGATCTGGGACGGCGCCTCGGTCGCGCTCTACGACGAGAGCTCGCCCGGCTCGAGCCAGGTCACCCTCACGGTCGGCGATGCGTGTACGGGACCCTTCTGCGATCCGCGCGACGTCGTGGATGTCGACGCTGGCCGAGACGGCACGACCGTCGACGCGGGGGATCCACTGGCCGACGCGAATACGACGAACACCGACGGGACGGGGGACGATCTCGCTGGCGATCCAGACGCGATCGGGTCCCTCGACGGCAGCCCGACGGCGGATCTCACGCTCGATTCGGTGAGCGGCGACACACCGATGACGGGTTGCACCCCGGGTCAGACGCGCTGCAAGGATCCGCAGACGCTCGAGCAGTGCCGGGCCGACGGATCGGGCTGGGAGAGCACCAGCTGCGCCGACGTCTGCAACGAGAACGCGGGGTCGGCGAGCTGCACCCTCGACCTGAGCAGCTGGACGGTGCTCAGTCTCGTCAACCCCGAGTCGTGCGACTACAGCTCTGGTGCGCAGAATCCCATGGCGCCAGCCTACGAACCGAGCGCCGACAAGAAGACGACCACGCAGAAGCTCAACGCGCCGCCGTCGACCCTGCTCCATGGCGCCGAGCTCTCCAAGGTCACGATCCGCGGGCGTTTTCGCGTCAGCACGAGCGCCGACGACGATTACATCGGCTTCGTCTTCGGCTTCAACGGGACGGTGAGCGACACGCCGACGACCGTGATTCACCCCGTTTCCAAAAAACCCGAGCAGGTCGTGCTCCCCGACCCGAGCGAGCCGACCCGCTATTTCCTCGTCGACTGGAAGCAGCAGTCGCAAAGCGTCACGTTGTCCTCCTCGACGCTCCGCCTGCCCCTCGGCCTCGGCCTCAAGTACGTCGAGCATGGCGACGTCTCCGAGCTGCAGTGCCTCGAATTCTGGGACCCGGCGTATGGTGGCCACGACCACATCAACGTATTGCTCGACAACGCTCGTCTGCCGATCGGTTGGAAGGACCAGACCGAGTACGAGTTCGAGCTCAATTGGGGCGAAGACGACTTCACGATCCGCGTTCGCGAGGGGCAGGCCCTCGTGGCCTTCATCGAGGTGGACTGGATCGCCAATCGCCTGCGCTACGGAGTGCCTGGAAGCCCGGAGCGCGTGATCAGCCCGCTTCCGATCGCGAATCCGAATCTGACGAAGGGACGCTTCGGGTTCTACAACAACTCGCAGGAGCAGGTGGTGTACAGCAACTTCACCGTCGAGCCGCTCTGCACGGCGGGCGCCACGCGCTGCAGCGGTACGACGCTCTTCTCCTGCAATGCGGGTGGCAACGGTGAGACCCGCGTCGACTGCGCCGCGAGCAACCAAGTTTGCCAGGTCATCTCTGGCGTTGCCGCGTGCCGCCCCTGTGCCCCCGACGCGACCCGTTGCCAGGGTGAGATGCTGATGAAATGCACCTCCGACGGCAGCGGATGGCAGAGCGTCGCCGATTGCTCGAGCGGCGGAAAGCTGGGCTGCGTCGCGCACACGCCGACCGAGGCGAATTGTCGCAGCTGTGATTCTTCCACGTCGCAGTGCATCGACGCCAATACCCTCGAGCTCTGTCGCCCCGACGGCAGCGGCACGCAGACGCTGGAGTGTCTGGCATCGACATGTCAGGGCTCGAGTGGCACCAACAGCTGCACGGTTCGCTTCGACACGCCGCACTGGAAGGTCGTGCAGGGCATCTGTTCGGAGTCGACCCCCGTGCCATCCTCCTGGAACGCCAAGCTCTCCCCCGAGGGAACGCGGGTGAAGCAGACCACGAACAACGACCCGGCGATCTTCCTGCACGACGCGATGCTCTCCAACGTCAAGATTAGCGCGACCTTCGTGATCCCATCAACAGGTGACCCGGCGGAAGATTGGGCGGGCTTCGTCTTCGGCTATCAGGGCCCCGAAGAGCTGACCCAGGCGCGCTTCTACCTCCTCGATTGGCGGCAGAAGGATCAAACCGAGACCAAGGTCAATTACACCGCGTTCCTCAATCCGTCGACGCCGCTGTTGTCGAAGCAGGGGCTGCGCCTCAAGCTGGTCCAGTCCAATCACTGCGCACCCGTGCGCTACTGCTGTCGGGATATCGCCGAGAGCGTGAACACCGAGAACGTGACGATTCTCTACGAGGACCCGACGCCCTACGAATTGGGCAAATCGTATCGTTTCGAGCTGACCTACCGCCCCGGCTCGATCGCGATCCGGATCACCAAAATCGAGAGCGGGACGGTGGTGATCGACTTCGTGGTCAACGACTCGACGCTGGCCGCGGGGCGCTTCGGCCTGTACACCCGCGGGCAACCGAACGTCGAATTCTCGAACCTCACGATCGAGAATCTGCCCTGAGCCCCGGCGCTTGGTTTCAGTGGGGTAGGATCGTGAGCGTCTCGCAGCTGCGGATCAAGGCCCGACCGTAGCGGGCGTAGTGCTCGCTGTTGAGGCGGAAGTGGCAGCGCAGCGTCGGTCCCTTCGGGCGCGTCTCGTAGAGGAACTCGCCACTGTAGATCGCCTTCTTCGGGCCACGCGGCGCCATTAGCACCGCACCAACCGCCCGCGGGGACAACCCCTTCGACTCGTGGACGCGAGTTCCAGAGGTGCCGAGGTACTTGGCGATCCGCTCTTTCAGCGGATAGGAGCCGTAGCCGCCAAATTGAAAGCCGAACCATTCGAAGACCGCCCCGGGCACGTCGTAGCTCAGCTCGTCGAGCACCGGCTTGCCCTGATAGACCCGCGGCTTCCTCTTCTCGAAGCCGACGGGTTCCTGGAAGCGGAAGCGGAGCGTCAGACCGCCACCGCGAATCTCGCCCGTCGCCGGCCGCAGCGCCAGCGTCTTCGGTTGACCGAAGATCGCCTCGACGCTGATCGCCTTGGCGCGGTTCGGGCAGATTCGATGGTAGAAGTCGAAGCTCGACTTGACGGCGAGATTGCGCGCGAGGCCGCCCTTGGCCCAGAGGGCGACGCAGCTCATCAGGCGGCTGTCCGGAAAGGGAACGCCGCAGCGTTGCGAGACCGTCGCGAGCTTTCGGCAATAGTGATCGGCCGGAACCGACGAGGTGTCGAGCTTCTTTACGCAGGTGTCGTGGTGCATCCTCGTCCAGCTCGTCTTCAGCTTGTCACGGCCCGCGGCGTCGAGTTTGGCCCACTTCGCCTCGCAGCTCTCGATCGCCGTTTTCCGGATGCCCATCCCGCACCGGCCCATCGCCTCGTAAAACGCGCGACAGCTGTCGATCGCAGGGCTCTCGCTCTTGGTTTGCTGGCTCGCCTTGGGGCGGCAACCCAAAAAGACCGCCGACCCCGTCAGCGCCAGCAGTACCCCGCAGAGAGCCACGCCAAGCCGTCGTCGACCGCGAACGACGCGATACGCCAATCTCCAATCTCGAGTCATCACCTGCCCCGCGTGAAGTGGTGTCGTTTGGCGAAGGATAAGACAGTCGTCGGCGCGCTGTAAAGCTCGATTCGGCGAGAATCCGCCAGATGACACGCCTACCGGCATCCGACGCGGGGCGAACGGATCAAGCCCCGTCGTCTCCGTCATCGTCGGCCTCGACCCAGCCGCCGCCGCGCTGTCGTCGGCGAAATTCAGGGCGGAGCTCGCTGCGCGCGTCCGGGGCGAGCAGCTCGCAGGGGTCGAACCAATGGACGGTGCGTACGAGGCCCTTGATCGGCGGCAACTCGCCACCGAACTCGTCGGACTGCGGGCAACGCCAGCGCCAGAGCGCATCGGCACTCGGCACCTGGTCGAAGCTGATCAGCTCCTTGATCCCGCCGTTGCAGTTGGTCGAGACGACGAGGACCGTCCCGGGCAGGGACGCTGGATCAGCCCCGACAACGAGCACGATGTCGTGGTGGAACTCGCCCTGGGTATAGTGGTGGCGCAGCTCGTAGCTCGAGAACGTCTCGCGCAGGCTGGCGAGGAGATTTCCGAGGCTGGGCTGGCGTGCGAGCTGCTCGAGCATTTCGCTGGATGTCGGGCTTCCTCTCATCGTGCCTTCTGGTTGTATTTACCTTGCCTTCTAGGTAGAGTAAGCGATGCTGATCAGCATAGCCGACAGGAGACGTCATGCAAGCGAAGCTGCCGATCGATGTGTTTCACCACAACGTCCGGGCCTACCCATTTCGGCCGGCGTTTCGTCGAAAGGTCGGCTCCGACTGGGATGTGATCTCGTGGAGTGAATACGGCGAGTGGGTGCGAAACCTCGGGTTGGGCATGATCGCCCTCGGTCACGAGGCGGGACGAGCGGTGACGATCCTCGGCTTCAACAGCGTCGAGTGGGTCGTCGCCTGCGTCGCCTCGATGGCCATCGGTGGAACGCCCGCCGGGATCTACACCACCTGCACGCCCGAACAGGTGGCCTACATCGTCGAGCACTCCGAGTCGCCGATCTGCTTCGTCGAGGACGAGCACCAGCTCGAGAAGCTGCGGGCGAAGAAAGATGAGCTGCCGAACCTGCGCTGCGTCGTCGTCTGGAAAGCGATCGAGGGTGAGCGCGAAGAGTGGGTCAAGACCTTCGACGAGGTCATCGCCCTCGGCGCCGAACAGGACCGCGCGGCCTACGACGAACGAGCCGCCGCGATTCGCCCCGACGACATCGGGACGTTGATCTACACCTCGGGTACGACCGGCCCGCCGAAGGCGGTGATGCTCTCGCACCAGGCCCTCTATTTCACGGGGCGCGTGGTCGTCGAGATGCTCGACATCCGTGGCCCGCAGCGGATCATCTCGTTTCTGCCGCTCTCCCACATCGCCGAACAGATGATCACCGTCCACGGGTCGTTGCATCACGCGGGTGAGGCCTGGTTCGCCCAGAGCATCGAAGCGCTGCCCGACAACTTGAAGGACGCGCGGCCGACCCTCTTCTTCGCCGTGCCGCGGCTCTGGGAGAAGTTCAAGGCGGGGATCGAGGCGAAGGTCAAAGAGGCCCCGACGGCGCGCCAGAAAATCTTCGCCGTCGCCCTCGCCGTCGGCCGTCGCGCGGGGCGGCATCTGATCGAGCACGGTCGCTTCGAGTCTCCCCTGCACGAGGCGGCGTTCAAGCTCTTCGACAAGCTGGTCTACGCGAAGCTGAAGGCGAACCTCGGCTTCGACTGCGTGACGTACTGCTATACGGGCGCGGCGCCGATCTCCGCCGAGGTCCTCGACTTCTTCAACGCCCTCAACATCCCGCTGATGGAGCTCTATGGCCAATCCGAAGATTGCGGTCCGACGACGGCCAATCTCCCTGGGGCGACGCGCGTCGGCTCCGTCGGCCGGGCGATCCCCGGCGTCGAGGTGAAGATCGCCGACGATGGCGAGATCCTCGTGCGCGGCCAGAACGTCTTCGCTGGCTACTTCAAGAACCCGGAGTCGACGGCCGAGACGCTGATCGACGGCTGGCTCCACTCGGGCGACGTCGGCGTGATCGACGAGGCGGGATTTCTGCGGATCACCGACCGCAAGAAAGACCTGATCATCACGGCGGGCGGAAAGAACGTGGCGCCGCAGAACATCGAGAAGCTGCTCAAGGACCACCCGTTGCTCTCCCAGGCGGTGGTGATCGGCGACCGCCACAAGTACCTGACGGCTCTGTTGACCCTCGACGGCGAAGCGCTCAAGAGCTTCGCCAAAACCCACGGCGTGCCGCAAAGCCCCGACGAGGCGAGCAAATCCCGGGTCGTCAAAGAGACGATTCAGAGCCACATCGACCAAGTCAACGCCGTCCTCGCCCGCTACGAGACGATCAAGAAGTTCACGGTCCTCCCCGCCGATTTCTCCACCGATGGCGGCGAGCTGACGCCGACCCTCAAAGTCAAACGCAAGGTGGTCAACGAGAAATACGCCGAGCAGATTGCCGCGATGTATCCCGCCGAGTCGAGCTAGCTCAGAACTTGAGGAAGGTGAAGTCTTTCGCGTTGGGGAAGAGGTCGAGGTTCGTGTCGCGCTTGGTCACGCTGCCCGTCGCGTCGATGTCGAAGACGTAGGCGATGCTCTGGGCGAGGTCGAGGGCGACGGCGATCTTGCCGTCCGGCGAGACGCCGATGCGGTCCGGTCCACCGAAGCTGCCCGTCGGGATCGACAGCTTGAGGGTCAGGGCGTTGTTCGACTCGACGGCGAGAACGTGGACCGACGG
Source organism: Myxococcales bacterium (assembly GCA_020430585.1). Classification (GTDB taxonomy): domain Bacteria; phylum Myxococcota_A; class UBA9042; order JAGQJP01; family JAGQJP01; genus JAGQJP01. Next base: position 9,403 of record JAGQJP010000460.1, read on the forward strand.
GCTACCGCCGAGATCGGCGAGGAAGGCCAGCGTCCCGTCGGGCGCGTAGACCAGCTCGGTCGGGGTCGTGCCGATCGGCTCCGGCCCGGCGATCAGACCCAGATTCAGCGCATCGATCGAGTAGGTGTAGAGCGAATCGTTCTCGCCCGTGACGAGGGCCAGCGTCGAGCCGTCGGGGGAGATCGCGATGCCGAAGGGCTGGGTCGCTGGCGTCGTCAGATCGAGCGTCGCTTTCGGCGGATTCGAGGCGAGATCGATCAACGTCAGCGTCCCGTCCTCCTGATTCGTCACCCGCGCCCATTTGCCGCTCGGATGGACCGCGATGCGCCGTGGCATCGCGCCGACCGTGAGATCGGTCCGCGTCGTGAAGGTCTTGGCCAGCCAATCGATCTGGAGCACCGAGAGCTGCGGAGGATTGGTCGTCAGAATCAGGACACGGCTGCCGTCGGGCGTGACCGCCAGATCCGCCAGGCCGATGTCGATCGTCGCCTCGTGCTGCACCTTGATCTTGTCACCCGGGCTGAGCACCTCGACGAGCCAGACCTTGTTCTGTCCACCGTCCGAGACGACGGCGAAGTTGCGGTTCGGCACGGGGGCGGCGACGGTGCAGCCGCCGACGAGGTTCCCGAGGAGTGTGCGAGTCAGGGTGCCGTCCGCGGAGTCGAAGCGGTAGATTCCCACGTCGTTCTGCGCCTCGCCGCCGACGACGAAGAGCAGGCTTTCAGTGGCGCCGAGATTCCATGCGGTCGGATTGGTGACGTCGACGCTCGTGGTGCTGTCGCCTCCCGTCGTGTCGCTCGTGGTGACGGTGTCGCCACCGGTGCCGGTCGTTCCGCCGGGCTTGAGGCCGCCTTTGAAGCAGCCGCCGTAGACGCAGACAAAACCAGCGGCACAATCGCTACTCCCTTTGCACTGCAGGCCGCTCGATTTGCAGCCGGCGAGCCATCCCATGGCGAGCGCGAGGACGAGCACGCCCGGCAGCGCACGGGTGATCAGTCCAAGACGGCGTCGTTCCATCGAAAACCCCCAACGTCAGACAGATGAAGTGATGCTACGCCGAAATTGTAGCACAGAGTGCCTCGATTCAAAGAAAATCGGCGCGCTGGGCGGTGACAAATGATGCGAGTCGCGGTATGATCCAGCTATCGGATCCATGATGCACGAGGGGCTCGCTCATGCCCGCGTCACGCTTCGAGCGTGTGGCTCAGAGCTCGGTCTCCGGCCTCGTACACGCCGGCTCGGCGTGTACGTTGGTCACGGTTCTCGGCCTGCTGACGGCGACCGGTTCGGAGTCGATGTTGCTAGCTGGCGTCGGCACGGCAGTGCTGGCGGCGGCAATGGGCAGCTATGCCGGCGGTTGGGCCTGGCGGCGATTCGAAGGGAGTCGGCTGGTCACGTCGACCTTGCTCCTCGCCGGATCGGTCAACGCGGTGGGCACGATGGCGCTCTCGATGCTCGCGGTCGAGGGCGCACCGCTGTTGGCCTTCCTCGCGGCGACGACGGCCTTCTACGCTCTCTGTGCGCGCACGCTCTCCCAACAATTCTCGCTGCGCTGGACGGGGGCCGACCCGTCACACGCCGTTCTCGGCAACCGGATGGCGACGCTGCTCGGGGCCTATCTCGGGGCGTCGATGGTGGCGCTGCTCTCGCAAACCGTGGCTCCGCTCTCGCTGCTCTTCGGGCAGGGTGCGGGAGCGGCGCTGGCGATGGCGGTCGTCACGGTGCGGGTCGACACGCTCGTCCCCGCCCGCCGTCGAATTCGACTCAAACCGTTTCGCGCCTGTTACCTCGATCTGCGGCGCGAGGGCCTCTGGGCACCGCTATTTTTCTCGGCGCTGGCCAAATCTCTGCTCTTGGTGTTTCTCAGCGTCTTGTTGATCATCGAGCTCGATGGCTTCGCCAAGATCGGCACCGATCGCGTGCTCTCGGTGATGTCGCTGACCCTCAGCGGTGTCTTCGCTCTCGGCGTGCTGCTCTTCATGATCTTTCTGCACGGCGCGTATCAGAGCTGGCGCATGCGCGCCGTCCTCGTCGTCGTGCCGATCCTGAGCCTGATCGCCCTCTCGACGCTGGCGATCGACGCCTCTCGCTCGGCGCAGTACGTCTTCGTGCTCGGCGGATTCGCTGCCGTCGGCGGGCTGCACTGGCCGCTCGCCGCGCTGATGGTCTCGGCGCTCGACGCCAAACACCGTAGCGTGCGCTCCGCCGTGAGCGTCGGCTGGGGCGGTCTCGTCGGCGCGCTGGTGGCGCTGCCTCTGGCGGCGGCGGTCTCCTCGCTCTCGACGATTGGCCTCTTGGCGCTCTTGATCGTCTCGGTGCTCTCGATCTCCGCCCTCGACGGTTGGTGCAAACGGAGCTTCGAGCTTTTCCTGCGCGGCAAGATCCTCGACGGCAACCACCTCGAGCGCTTCCAGGCGATCGCGATCGCGCCGATGTTCCGGGGCCAGCCTGTGATCGACGGGCTGCTGCGGGCGCTGGAGGACCCCAACGACGTGATCCGCACCAACGCGATCCTCGCCCTCGGTGAGCTGCAGACCGAGCCGTTCGCCGATACGCTGATGGCGTTCCTCAACGACCGCAATCTGTTCGTGCGCAGCGCCGCTGTCCGGGCACTCGAGAGCACGCGCAATCGCGAGTCCCTCAAGCGCATCCTGCACCGCGTCGTCTCCGAGCGCCACCACATCATGAAGGCCCAGCTCGTCGGCCTGTTTCGCGGCGTTCAGCGACGCGAGGTGATCCCGTTGCTCTTGCACTTGGCCAAAGACCAGAACTCCCGCGTGCGGGCCAACGCGATCGAGGCCCTCGATTCGATCCCCGATCTCGTCGAGGCGAAGGTCTTCGGCGACTATACGAGCGACCCGGTTCCCCGGGTGCGCACGGCGGCGCTCGTCGGCCTGGCGCGGAGGCTCAATCACGAGGCGGCCGAGCGAGTGCTGGAGACGTTGCGCGGCCAATCCGACGCCAGCGACTCTGCCGAGCGTATGGCGGCGATTTGGGGGCTCGGGCGGCTCGGCGATGTCGGGACGCTGATCGCCGCGCTCAAGGACGCCGAGCTCGGCGTTCGCAAGGTCGCCGTTCGCGCCCTCGGCCAGATTGAAGACGAACGGGTCGTCTTTCCGTTGATCGAGCAGCTGAGCGTATCCGACGAGCACTACAATCAGCTGACGCTGCAGGCGCTGGTGCGGCGTGGCGAGCAGATCACCGAGCAGGCCCTCCAGCCGTTCCTCGAGCTGAGCAGCCCGGTGCTGTTGCGCAACCTCGGGCATCTGCTTCTGCGGGTGCACGTGCCGGGTTGCGAGGTCTTCATCGAGCAGCTCCTCGCCGCCGCCGACCCTCAGATGCAACTCGTCGCCCTCAAGGCGATCGCCGAGCACGAGATGACCGAGCTCGTCGACGCGGTGAAGGCGGCGACGCGCTCGAACCATCCCGAGGTGGTCTCGGCGTCGCTCAATACCTTGGCGCGCCTCGGCTCACGCAAGCTGGCCAATCTCGACGAGCTCCTCGAGCACCCCGAGCCTCACATCCGCAGTAATGCACTGCTCGCCTTGGCCCGGGCAGACGGCGAGGGTAATCGCGAGGAGATCGCCAAGTTCGTCCGCGATCCCGACCACCGCGTGCGGGCGATCGCGGGAATGGTGCTGGTCGGGATGCGCGACCCTCGGGGTGGAATCGTCCTCAATCGAATGCTCCAGTCCGACCAGAAGTGGGAGATCGTCTCGGCGCTCTATGTGCTCGGCGAGTTGCGGCGACTCGAGTTCCTGCCGAGCGTGCTGACCTTTCAGAGCCACACGGATCCCGATGTGCAACGGCACGTCGCAATGGCGTTGCAAAAGATCGACCGCGGTCTGGACACCGACGTGAAGAAGCTGCGCAGCTACCTCGACCAGATCGAGCGCAAGCTCCAGCCGTCGTTGGAGTATCTGATCACCTACCTCGCCGGCTCGACCGACGAAGACGATCGCTTCGCCGTCGACCTCTTGAGCCGCCTCAACTCGGGCGACATTCGCCAAGAGCTTCTCTCGGAGGCGAGCGTGAGCGTCGGCGCCCTCGGCGAAGAGGTGCGCCCGTTGCTGAGCGAGGGGCGGCTGAAAAGTCTCGAACTCGACGATCTCTTGGGGCTCCTCGACTCCCTCTCGGCGCGGGAGCCCGTCGAACAGCACGAGAAGGTGGTACGCGCGCTGCGTCGCTTCGCCCCGCTCGAGGATTCCGCGCTCGCCCGCTTGCACCGCTATCTCGAGCGGCTGTTCGCCCGTAACACCGAGACGATCGGGCAGCTCGTCGAGCTGATCCCGATCGGCCAGGAGGAGATCGTCTCGCCGCTGATCACCGCTTTGCGGGCACGCGTCGTCGGGGTGTTTCGCCTCGTGCTCAAGATCGTCGCGGTGACGCGGCCGCAAATGGCGACGCAGTTCCTCGAGCGGCAGCTCGCCGACGAGATCGAGTCGATCGAGCCGCTCGTCGAGACGCTGCGCTCCTTCGAGCTCCCGACGGTCTATGCGCCGTTCTTCGAGCAGCTGGCGACGTTCTACGGCGATCTTCCGCTGCTCGCGCAGCAGCCGAAGCACCATCTCGACATCGACATGATCCTGCGCCTGATGAAGTCCGACGACGCCGAGCTCAAGAGCATGGCCCTGGCGGGCGTCGGCGATCTGGTGACCAACCAATTTTTGCGCGTCCTCTCCGAGACCCTCTCGCATCGCAACCCGACGCTACAGATGATCTCGCTGCAGACCCTCGAGCAGATCAAGGCGATCCTCAACCGGTAGGGAGAGCTGGTGGGACGCTCCGGCGCCCGCCGGCTCGACGCCGCGCGCCGCGGAATAGCGTTGACAACTGGCGGCAATTTCACTATGGAGAAGGGGCGAGTCTGGCTTTTGAACGTAGGCAGAACAACGAGGAGCAAGCCATGGCAAGACCGAAAATAACGATTGTCGGTGCGGGTAACGTCGGAGCGACCGCGGCTCACTGGGCGGCGGCCAAAGAGCTCGGGGATGTGGTGCTCGTCGACATTGTCGAAGGGATGCCGCAGGGGAAGGCGCTCGACTTGATGGAGACGGCGCCCGTCGAGGGCTTCGACGTCAACGTCAGCGGCGCGAACGACTATGATGCGACGGTGAACTCCGACGTCGTGATCATCACCGCCGGCCTGGCGCGCAAGCCCGGAATGAGCCGCGACGACCTGCTGCAGAAGAACACGGCGATCGTCTCGGGCGTCGTCCGTGAGATCGCGCCCCGCTCGCCGAATTCGGTGCTGATCATCGTCTCGAACCCCCTCGACGCGATGGCCTATGTCGCCAAGAAGGTCTCGGGCTTCCCCAGGGAGCGCGTGATCGGCATGGCCGGCGTCCTCGACTCGGCGCGGTTCCGCTGCTTCCTCGCGATGGAGCTGGATTGCTCGGTGGAAGACGTCTCCGCCTTCGTCCTCGGTGGCCACGGTGACACGATGGTTCCGCTGCCGCGCTACTCCTCGATGGCCGGGATTCCGGTGACCGAGTTGCTCTCCGAAGAGCGGATCGCCGCGCTGGTCAAGCGTACCCAGGGTGCTGGTGGTGAGATCGTCCAGCTGCTCAAGACCGGCAGCGCCTACTACTCACCGTCGGCTTCGGCGGTGCAGATGGCGGAGTCGATCATCAAAGACAAGAAACGCATCCTTCCCTGCGCGGCGTACCTCGAAGGGGAGTACGGCTACACGGGCCACTTCCTTGGCGTGCCCTGCAAGCTCGGCGCGGGCGGACTGCAGAAGGTGGTGGAGATCACGCTCACCGATGCGGAGAAGACGGCCCTCGACCGATCGTATGCGGCGGTTGTCGAGCTGAGTCAGATCTGCGAGCGCATGCTGTAAGGCGAACCCCTCGTTTCCACAACCCATTCGGACAACGAAGCGAACAAGCGAGTAACGAATGAAGATCCACGAATATCAGGCGAAGGAAGTGCTTCGCAAATATGGCGTGCCCACGCCGAAGGGCCACGCCGCCTTCTCCGTCGACGAGGCGGTCGCTGGTGCCAAGGAGCTCGGCGGGCCGATCTGGGTCGTCAAGGCGCAGATCCACGCGGGCGGGCGCGGAAAGGGTGGCGGCGTGAAGGTCGCCAAGAGCCTCGACGACGTGCGGAGCTACGCCGAAGCGATGCTCGGGATGCAGCTCGTCACGCACCAGACCGGGCCCGAAGGCCAGACGGTGCGGCGGCTCTATGTCGAGAGCGGCGTCGACATCAAGAAAGAGTACTACCTCGGGATGGTCTTCGACCGAGCCACCAACCGCGTGATGGTGATGGCCTCGTCGGAAGGCGGGATGGAGATCGAAGAGGTCGCCCGGACCCACCCCGAAAAGATCATCAAAGAGCCCGTCGATGTGCGCTATGGCCTCAAGGGCTACCAGGGGCGCAAGATCGCCTACGGTCTCGGGCTGACGGGCGGTGCGGTCAAGTCGGCGGCGAAGCTGCTCGACGGCCTCTATCGCGCGTTCGTCGACAACGACTGCAGCCTGGCCGAGATCAACCCGCTGGTCCTGACGGGGGCGGGCGAGGTGATCGCTCTGGACGCCAAGCTCAACTTCGACGACAACTCGCTCTTTCGCCACAAGGAGATCCAAGCCTATCGCGACATCGACGAGGAAGACCCGCTCGAGATCGAAGCCTCGAAGCACGAGCTGAGCTTCATCAAGCTCGATGGCAACATCGGCAACCTCGTCAACGGCGCCGGCCTGGCGATGTCGACGATGGACATCATCAAG
>JAGQJP010000461.1 GCA_020430585.1 Myxococcales bacterium
CTCAAGCGGGTCGATGGCGGTCGAGGTTTCCTCCAGATCATGCGCGGCTTCGAGCTCACGACGGCCAAACGCGAGCACTACCACGCCGCCCTCCGCGGCGTGCCCTATCCCGTGCAAGTGCTCTGGGGCGAGGATGACACCGCGTTGCGCGTCGACGACTTCGGTCAACGTGCCGCTCGCGCCGCCGGCGTCGAGCTGCAACGCCTCCCGGGCCGCCACTTCTTTCAAGAGGAGCAGGCCCCGGCGATCGCCGAGCGGATCGCCGCCCTCGCCACTGGCACCGCGCAGAGCTCCGCCGCGTGACCAACCCTCGGACTCGGCTCGCGATGGCTGGATCAGCGGCTCGTTGCGCCGCGTTTGCGAATCAATCCCTCTTGGGCGGTGACACAGACCAGGCGACCGTCGCGGGTGAAGATCCGCCCGTGGCTCAATCCCCGGGCGCGGCTGGCGCTGGGGCTCTCGATCGCGTGGAGCAGCCAGTCGTCGATGCGGAAGTCGCGGTGGAACCACATCGCGTGATCGAGGCTGGCGACCTGCATCTGCGGGTCCCAGTAGGTGTGGCCGTGGGGGTAGAGCGAGGCGGCGACCAGGCCGAAATCCGAGGCGTAGGCCAACAGATAGTGGTGCACCGCCGGGTCGTCGGGCAGTCGGTCGATCGCTCGGATCCAGTTGTAGCGCACGGGCGGGCGCTTCTCTGGTGCGAAGGGGTCGATCGGATTGACGGGGCGGATCTCGATCGGTCGATCGGCGGTGAGCTTGCCGCGAATCGGCTCTGGGATTCGGTGCTGCACCCGTCGCGTCCGTTCGGACACCGAGAGCAGCTTTTCTGGCCCCTCGATCCCGGGCATCTCGGCCTGGTGCTCGAACCCCTCCTCGTCGACCTGAAACGAGGCGGACATCGAAAAGATCGCGCGCCCCTTCTGGATCGCCACCACACGCCGCGTCGTGAAGCTCGTCCCGTCTCGGATGCAGTCGACGTCGTAGACGATCGGTCGCGCCGGATCCCCCGGCCGCAGGAAGTAGCCGTGCAGGCTGTGCACCCGTCGTTCGGCGACGACGGTCTGTGAGGCCGCCGAGAGCGCCTGCCCCAGCACCTGCCCGCCGAATATCGCGCCAAACCCCAGGTCTTGGCTCTTCCCGCGAAAGATCGTCTCCTCGATCCGCTCGAGCTTCAAGAGGTCGAGCAGCTCATCGAGGGTCTTGTTTCGCGTTCCCGTCGAAGGCGTTTCCGTGTTTTCGTCATGTTTCATGGTGTGCTGATTGCCCGATCCCGTTGCGCGGCCCGACGACTCTGCGGCGCTGTCAGTAGACTCGTATTTCCGTCAGGTAGCCAGCGCCGCCGGGAATCTCGACGCGCCGTGCTTGCTTGCCGCAGACGCTCGGCGTCTGTTTGATCTCGGCGGTGATCGGCGTCGTCGCGAACGCTACCGACGCGTCGATCGAGTCGTAGATCGAGACGACGCCCGTGAATTCCGTCATGTCGATCTGAAGCGTCTTGGGCGTGCAGCTCAGGGCGGTGAGGTCGATCACCAGCGTCCCCGAGTACCCGATGAACAGTCCGAGCTTGTCGTTGGTCTGGCAGGGGTTGTCGGGATTGACGAAGTGGTACTCGACGCCGTTCTCCGTGTTCGAGTTGTTGTCGAGGGGGCAGCCGAGATTGTCGAAGGTCACGACAATGCCACCACACGGCTTGAGCAGCTCACTGCAAGAGCCGTCGGCGTCGTCGGACGTGGCGTCGTCGGAGTCTCCGTCGTATCCGTCGTCTCCGTTCCCATCATCGGTGCCGCCGTCATCGCCGCTCGTGTCGAGGACGATCACGTCGCCCGAGAAGTCCTTGCCCAGCGCGACGTCGACGTTGGTGACGTCGGCCGCGTCGCTCGGGGCGACCGCGTCGTCTGCGTCCGTCGCCGTGAGGTCTGGCCCTCCGAGATCGGGAGAGCTGACGTCGACACCGCTGTCCTCGATCCCGCTGTCGGGCTGTTCGACATCGGCGGTCTGGCCGTCTTCCGCGGTATTCCAGCCGTCGGGAAAGGGCACCTGATCTTCGGTGCTGTAATGCGGCACGTCGAGCGTTTGCTTCGCCTCGGCGGTGATCGACAGATTCTGCTCTGGCACGCACAGCGGCTCGCCCGAGACGAGCACGCAGATTCGGTTCGAGCCGCAGAGCTGCTCGGCGCAGGTCGCGACGCACTGCGTCTGATAACAGATGCCGCTTCCGCAGTCGTCTCCGTTCTGACAGATCGAGCCGGTCTTCTTCTTCGACCCGCAGCCGACGGCGAGTAGCAGCCCAAAAACGACGACCGCAGCGGTGGCGATCGTGGAGAACACGGATTTCTGTAAGGCGCGAACATGCATCGGGCACTCTCCGTGGCACCAGGTCTGGACGCGATCTCGACGCGCTTCGTCGAGCGGGACGCTCGATGGCTCCCAATCC
>JAGQJP010000462.1 GCA_020430585.1 Myxococcales bacterium
AGCTGCGCGAGATCAGACGACGAGATGCTGACGTGCTGCGTCTTCTCGAGCGCCCGAAAGACGCGCTCGACCCCATCGCGGAACTCGTGGACGTTCGAGTAGCGATCGTCGGCCTCGCGAGCGACGGCTCGTTCGAAGAAGCGCAGCACGACCTCGGGATAGCCGACGTCGAGGATCCGCTCGACCGGGTTGTAGAGCGGATCGAGCTTGCGGGAGAAGATCTCTTGCCGCGACTTTCCCGCGAAGGGACGTCGCCCGGTGATCATCTCGTAGGCGATCACGCCGATCGCGTAGATGTCGGTCCAGGGCCCGATGTTCTTCCCCGTGATCTGCTCGGGCGCCATGTAGGTGGGCGTTCCGACGACCATCGAGGTCTGGGTTCGATCCTCGACGAACTTCGAGAGGCCGAAGTCGAGGATGCGGACGAAGTATTTGTCGCCCGCGACGTGCTGGAGCATGATGTTCTCCGGCTTGATGTCGCGGTGAATGATCTTCTGCGCGTGGGCGCTCTCGAGTGCGTTGAGGATCTGGCCGACGATGTGCTTCGCCGTCGCGGTCTCGAAGCCGTCGCCGATGAAGACGCGCTCGGTCACCTCCTGCTTGAGGGTGCGCCCCCCCTCGACGTACTCCATCACGATGTAGGGCGTGTCGACGAAGGTGCCGTACTTGAGCAGTCGGACGATGTTCGGGTGGTTCAGACGGGCGAGGCTGAGTGCTTCGCCTTCGAACTTCTTCAGAAGCGTCGCCGCCGTCACGGGGTCGGAGGAGCCGCGCACCATCAACTTCAACGCGGCTTTCATCAAAACGGGCAGCTGCAGCGCGAGATAGACCTTGCCGAAGCCGCCTTTGCCGACCTCGCCGACGATCAGGTAGTCCCCCATCACCAGCCCGATGTGCTGATCCCGAGCGTGGAAGGGGCGGTCCTTGAGATCTTCGAAGTGGTTGATCGGGATGAAGTGGTAGCCTTTGCGCGAACAAACCCGTTCGCGGCATGCCTCTCCCACATTGCCCGCGTATTCGCAGTGGGGGCACTTACCGACAACATCCCTCATGCTGGCGATTATATCAAATGCAGGGAAGGCCGAACAACAAATTGATCCGCCGCGCGGGGCCTGGCGCGGCTCGGAGCGTCAGAACCTGAGCTGAGCGTCGAGGCCGGCTCCCGACGGCCCGAAGCTCGGTGTCAGGCGAAAGCGCCCGCCAGACACGCTCTCGGACGACTTCGGCTTGACGAAGAAGAGCACGACCGAGGTCACCAGCGCCGCACCGCCCACGGCGTAGAGCGCGTATGCCGCTTTGTACATGTTGATCCCCTTGTCGAAGCTCGAGTCGTACCGACTGGCGTCGGCGTCGGTCTGGGGGCTGTTCTTGAATACGCTGTTGGCGTCGCTGATCTTCTTGTACCCCAGTCCGTGAACCGTGCCCGCGCTGACGATCACCGCGGCGCCGACGCCGAGGAGAATCCAGGCGGCGAGCCGCATCTTTCGGGTGCTCGCCCGCGTCTCGGAGCTCTGCATCGGCGTCAACTCGGCCTGAATCACGGTGCTCTGATCGGTCTCGAGGGAGATCGGGCTCTTCCATTCCCGGTGGTTTGGCGCGACCACGCGCAGGGTGTGGGTCCCCGGATCGAGCGGCGTGCGGGGTAGCGGGGTGAGGCCGAGCAGACGGCTGCCGATGAAGACCCGCGCCCCGGACACATTGGATTTGACGACGAGATAGGCGATCTTCTTCGCCGGCTGCAGCTGGTAGCGCACCGTCATGATCGCGCCCGCCGTGAGAGCCACCCGTGCGCGCTTGGAGACATAGCCCGGCTTGCGCAGCTCGATCTCGTGTCCGCCAAAGGGCAGCCAGACCGTCGTCGGGGTGCGCAGCAGGATGTGTCCGTCGATCACCACCTCGGCGCCGCTCGGTTCGCTCTCGAGGGTCACCTCGCGCTTGTGCTGATTCAAGCGTGTGCGGATCTCCTCGACCTTGGCCGCGATCCGCGGGCGCAGCGGGGACGTCGCGTCCTCCCGAAGGAACTGCTGGTAGTACTGGATCGCCGACTCGTCTTCCTTGAGCTGGTCGTAGCAGGTGCCGATGTTGACGAGATACTTCGCTTTCTTGGTCAGCTCGTAGAGCTGCTTGGTGACCACGATCGTTTCGCGATACTTGCCCGCTTTGAAGAGGGCGATCATCTTCGCGTGCAGCCGGTCCGCCTTCGTCTCCGCCGCCACGTTGGCGGCCAACCCGAGGAGCAGCAGCCCGACGAGCGCCAGCCCGAGCCCATTGTGTAGTCGATTCCGCATCTCCGGTTCCCCTCTCGTTCCGCGGCGCCCCTTCGGATCGACGACGCCAGTCACTATTTGATGAAGATGGGCTGCTTCTCTTCGCCCGTCTTCGTCTTGCCTTTCTTTTTCTTCTTCTTGGCGATCTTACGCGGAGCGCGCTGGAGCTTGAGCGTTACTTCGCTGCCGAGAGCTGGCGTCACCGTCAGCGCCTTTTTCTGGTATCCGCGGCGCTTCAGCTCGATCTTCACGGCGTCGCTCGGCGAGGTCGGATGCCACGTCCATGGCGTCGAGCCGCGCAACTGGTCTCCGCTCCAGACCTCGGCGCCGCTCGGGATGCTCTTGACCATGACGGGCGGCACGACGACGACCGGCTTCGGTTTGGGCACCGGCGTCGGGCTCGGCGTCGGTTTCGGCGTCGGCGTCGGATTCAGGGTTGGGCTGGGCGTCGGGCTGGGCGTCGGTCCGAGCTTGTTCGACGCGGTGAGGATCGGTTTCGGATCGGGCGTCTTGGTCGGACGCGGCGCGAGCGGAGGCTTGCCACGGTCGGTGAGCGTCGGCCCGGGCTTGGGCGAGGTCGGTTTTGGTTGGTCGTTGTCCGGGCGCTCGTTTTTCGAACGTTTCTCTCGGCTCGCCAACGTGGGCTTCTCCGTCGTACGGCCGTTGCCCTGGCGCTTGTTGCGCAGGGCGTAGATCACGAATCCGGCGGCGACCAGTAAGAGCACCACCGCGACGGGGATCAGCAGCTTGAAGATGTTGCCCTTGGGCGCCGGCATCGGTCCGCTCTGCCACGGTTGCGGCTGCGACATCCCCGGCGGATAGCCAGCCGCCCCCGAATAGCCTGGGCCCCCGGGGGCATAACCGGGGTAGCTCGTCCCGGGCGGGTAGGCTCCCGGAGCCCCGGGCTGCGAGTAGCCGGGCGGCATGTTGGCAGCGACGTCACCGGACTGGCGGATCTGCTGCTTCATCATCTCGACGCTGCGCCGCTCGGCCTCGAGCTGCTTGCGCTCCTCTTCGATCGCCTTCTTCGCCTGCTGAATCTCTTCGCGCTCCTGGCGCAGCGCCGAGATCTCCGTCGAGTCCATCAGATCGGAGAGGTCGCCCGCCATGATCGAGACGCTGTGTGTCTTCGCCAGCCCGTCGAAGACGACGTTCATCGCGTCTCTCAGCTCACCGACGTGTTGGAAGCGGTCCTCCGGGCTCCAGGCGAGGGCGCGGCGGAAGAAGGTGAAGACGAACTCGGGAACGTCGAGATCGCGGATCCGCTCGGTCGGATCGAACTCTTGGTTGAGCTTCTGGGCGACGATCTCCTCGGTCGTCTTGCCCGGGAACGGCCGTCGACCCGTCATCATCTCGTAGAGCATCACGCCGACCGCGTAGTTGTCGGTCCAGGGGCCGATGTTCGAGCGCATCACCTGCTCGGGCGCCATGTAGAACGGCGTGCCGAAGAGCATGCTCGTCTCGGTGCCGTCTTCGAGGAACTTCGCCAGGCCGAAGTCGAGGACCCGCACGAAGTACGGATCACCCGCGACGGACTGGAGCATCACGTTCTCGGGTTTGATGTCGCGATGGACGATCATCTGATCGTGCGCGCACTGCAGCGCGTTGAGCACCTGGTTGATGATGTGCCGCGTCGTTCCGGTTTCGAAGATGCTGCCTTGTACGACGCGCTCGGCGACCTCGTCCTTCAGGGTGCGCGCGCCCTCGACGAACTCCATCACCAAATACGGGGTCTCGCCGAAGGAGCCGTACTTGAGGAGGCGCACGATATTCGGATGCGTGAGGCGGGCGAGGCTCATCGCTTCGCTCTCGAACTTGCGCATCAAGCCGCGGGACATCCGATCGTCGCCGACGCCGCGGAGCATGATCTTGAGCGCCGCCTTCATGAAGAGCGGCAGCTGCAGCGCGAGGTAGACCCGGCCGAAGCCCCCCTCACCCAGCCTGGAGCTGACGAGGAAGTCTCCGATCAGCATTCCGATGTTCGGGTCGCGAGATTGCGCCGGCTTGCCGCGAAGCGCCGCGAAGTACTCGTCGGGGATGCGGTAGTAGCCTTTGATCTGGCACACCCGCTCCTCGCAAGGAGTTCCTGCGTTTCCTCTGGATTCGCAGCTGGGGCACGTCCCGTGTGCTTCTTTCATCTCGCTCACCCACAGTTTCTGCGCTCGTAGTATAACATCTGGTACCCCTCTGTCAACGGCCAATCCGGCTCGTTACTTGTGATTCCACCCTTTTCTAGGGGCTAGAGGCGCCGCCGAATGGCCTCGGCGTAGCTGCGAAATCTGCGAATTTCGACGCCCGAGCGACGCTCCTCGCGCAGCCTCCGACAGCGCGTCGAGCGAGCCTCTGACGCGGCTCGGTTGCTCTTGACACGCTTCGCTCGACTATAGTAAGCAATCGTGATACGGTGCCGATTCACCGCGGCCGAGCCAAACGGGTCAACCTCGCGGTCTGAAGTGGAGTGCGACGAAATGAGCGGTACGAGGAGTCGAGGATGAGACGACGCGGCTTCGCCCTGGCGAGCCTATGCATCTGGATGTTGGTCGGTACGACGGCGTGGGCAGACAAGAAGGTCGCTCCCAAGTCCGATTCGCCCGACCCGGGGCGAAAACCCCTCTCGCTCTCGGGCGACGAGTGGGACCTGACGCCGACGACGAAGAAGAAGCCCGGCGACAAGAAGAAGGATCCCTTCGACGCGCCCTCGAAGACGAAGCTCGTGGGCTGGGACGATACGGGCGACACGGTCGTGCGCAAGTACCCCTACCTCGAGCACCACGGCTACTTTCGGTTGCGCACCGATCTCTTCTGGCGCGCCTATCTGCGCACCAACGTGACGATCGGGCCGGTCGAGCGCCACTTCACCTCGGGTTTCCTGCCACCGTTGACGGAGAACGTGACCAACAACGATCCCTCGTCGATCTTCAAGAACACGGGGCATCGCGGCGCGACGACGACGGCGTCGGCGAACCTGCGGCTGCGCTACTCGCCGACCTTCCACTTGAGCGAAGGTCTGCGGATTCATGCGACCTTCGACATCCTCGACAACCTCGTGCTCGGCAGCACGCCCGATTTCCATCCGAATCGGCCCGACGCGCCGCTCAGCGTCTTCTCGACGACCCAGGCGCCCGTGTCGGGGATGCGCAACAGCATCTACGACGCGATCCGCGTCAAAGAGGTCTACGGCGAGTGGCGGATGCTCTTCGCGATGCTCCGCGCTGGCCGGATGGCTCGTCACTGGGGCCTCGGGATCGTCAACAACGGCGGCACCTGCCACGATTGTGACTACGGGACCTACAACGACCGCGTGGAGCTCTCCTTCAACGTTTGGAAATTCACCTTCGCCCTCGGCTGGGACTTCGTCTCCGAGGGGCCGACGAGCGCGAGCTCGCGAACCTATCTCGGTCAACCCTACGACCTCGATCAGCTCGACGACGTGAACCAGTGGACCCTCGAGGTGCTCTTCAACGTGCCCTCGAGCGCCAAGCAGAAGAAAGAGCACAAGGAGCGGCTCTACACGCAGCTCAAGCCGCTGTTCCAGGCCGGGCTCTACTTCGCCTACCGCCGCCAGTTCCTCGATCAATCGAAGGACACGAGCGCTAGCGGGCTGAACTACAACGAGTACAAGTTCGTCAACCGAAACGCCTGGATGCTCACCTCGGACTTCTGGTTCAAGCTCGAGTGGAAGCCAGCCGCGCAGCACTACCTACGCGTCGAGTTCGAGGGCGTCTTCGTCTACGGCAAGCTCGGCAGCACGGCACAGACCGATTCTCAGGGAACGATCGACTCGAGCCGGACGATCACCAAGTGGGGCGCGGCGCTCGAGGCCGAATACCGCTGGAAGCAGCTCACGATCGGCCTCAACGCGGGCCTCGCCTCGGGTGACTCGGCGCGCTTCTTCGGCGTCCTGGACTCGTCGAATTTCATCAACGATCCCGGGAACAAGACGATCTCGAACTTCGTCTTCAATCGCGACTACCACATCGACATGTTGCTCTTCCGCGAGGTGATCGGCGCGGTGACCAATGCCTTCTACGTCCAGCCGCACGTCGCCTACGATCTCTTCGCCGGTGACGAGGACTCCCTCGGCGCGAGCCTTCATCTGATGTATGCGCGCGCTTTGCAGGCGAGCGCGACGCCCGGCAACAGCCCGAACCTCGGCTTCGAGTTCGACCTGCGGATCTTCTACGGCGAGCGCAACAAGTTCCGCTTCGAGATCGAGTGGGGCATGCTGTTTCCCTTCGCGGCGTTTCGTAACACCCCCGATTTCAACACCGACTTGATCGAGACGCGCTCGCCGAAGTGGGCGACGACGATTCAAGGGCGTTTCACCCTGATCTTCTGAGCGCGCCCTGGGGCGAACCTCTGCGCAGCGCTCGCCCGGTGTGGCTCGGACCCGGCGAGGACGGCCGATGAAGACACCGAAACTCTGGTCAGGACGATTCGCGGGCACGGTGGACGAGCTCGTCGATCGCGTCAACGCGTCGATCGACTTCGATCGCCGACTCTATCGCGAGGACATTCGTGGCAGCGTCGCACACGTGCGGATGCTGGCGCGCCAAGGGATCATCGGGGCGAGCGAGCGCGATCAGTTGGTCGACGGCCTGGGGCAGGTGTTGCGCGAGATCGAGAGCGGTGAGCTCGCTTTCCAGCAGAAGCTCGAAGATATCCACACCCACGTCGAGGTTCGCCTACACGAGATCTGCGGTTCTGTCGCGGGCAAGCTCCACACGGCTCGCAGCCGCAACGATCAGGTCGCCCTCGACTCGCGCCTCTACACGAAGCGGGCGACCCTCGATCTCGCTGACGAGCTGACGACGCTCGTCGAGGCGCTGTTGACCCTCGCCGAGACGCATTGCGACACCGTGATGCCTGGCTATACGCATCTGCAGCGCGCTCAACCGGTCTCGGTGGCGCATCATCTGCACGCCTACGTCGAGATGTTTCAGCGCGATCTCGGCCGTTTCGCCGACGCCTTCGAACGGATGGATCGCATGCCCCTCGGCGCGGGTGCCCTCGCCGGGACGACGCATCCGATCGAGCGCCGCTCGGTCGCCGCCGAGCTGCGTTTCGCGTCGGTCACGGCGAACAGCATCGACAGCGTCGCCAGCCGTGACTATGCCCTCGAATTGATGTCGGCGGCGGCGATCTGCGGCGCTCACCTGAGCCGTCTGGCGGAAGAGATCGTGCTCTGGGTCTCGCAGGAGTTCGCCTTCGCCGAGCTCGACGACTCGGTCTGTACGGGCTCGTCGATGATGCCACAGAAGAAGAACCCGGACCTCGCCGAGTTGGTGCGGGGCAAGGCCGGACGCCTCGGCGGCAATTTCCTCGCCCTCTTCGTCACCCTCAAGGGGCTGCCGCTGGCCTACAACAAGGACCTTCAGGAGGACAAAGAGCCGCTCTTCGATACCGTCGACCACCTCGGGATGTGCCTCCAGTCGATGACGTTGATGCTCCAGCACCTCCGCTTTCGTCCCGAGCGGTTGCGCCAGGCGTTGGTCCAGGGCTTCTTGGGGGCGACCGACCTGGCGGATTATCTCGTCGCTCGCGGCGTTCCGTTCCGCGAAGCCCACGAGGTCATCGGGACGCTCGTTCGGACCTGCATCGCCGAGGGCTTGACCCTCGAAGAGCTACCGCTCGAGCGCTTTCGGGCGCTCAGCCCAGCCTTCGAGGCTTCCCTCTTCGACGCGCTCGATCCCGCTCAGATGCTCGCCGCGCGCACGGTCGAAGGGGGGCCCGCCCCGGTGCGGGTCGCCAAAGCTCTCGAGCTCTCGCGCGCACAGCTCGCCGCACGAGTAAGCGAATTGACGAGCTGGCGGGCGACCCGCTTGGCGTCGCTCGCCTCCTTCGAGTGACGGTAGGCGCCGTGAACGCTCGAGTCTGGCTGCTCCTGCCGCTTTTCGCCCTCTCCTGTGGGTTGCGTCGCCCGCCCGCGCCGATGCGCCCGATCGTTCCGTCGTCGGCGGTCGTCCTCCGTGCGCGAATCGGCGCTGGAGACGTGGAGCTGATCGTTCAGGTTCCTCGTGGCCTCGCCGGTCAGGTCGATGAGGTACGCATCATGCGCCGCGATCCGGCCCGCGAACCGCTGAGCGTCGTCATCGCGCGCCTCACGACGCCGACGGAGATCGCGAGCGACACACGGGTCTGGCGCTTTCGTCTGCCGACGGCGCAGGCGCGGGGATATCACTACCGCGCCGTGGTGATCGCCCGTGACCGCATGCGGTATCGGTTGAGCGATCCGTTGGCGATCGAGACCCGCCACCTTCCGCGAGTCGCGCCGCGACCGTCGGCCTCTCTGGTGGCGCGGGCCGTCGTGTTGCGCTGGGTCGTCACCCCCGGGACACCTGGGGTGTTGGTGTATCGCCGCGAGCTTCCTCGGCCCGCTTGGTCCTTGTTGACACCCGTCGCGCTGAGCGGCGCCGAGCTCGTCGATCAGACCGTCCAAGAGGGCAAGACGTACGGCTACCGCTTGCGCTACGTGATTGTCGAGCCACGGGTCGACGTGATCGGGGATCCGTCTGCGGTCGTGCGGATCGCGATCGACGACGTCGAGCCGCCCTATCCGCCGCTCGGGTTGAAGAGCGCCCGCGACGACCGCTGCCTCTGGCTGAGCTGGGAGGCGGTGCGGGACCACAACCTGCTGGGGTACCACGTCTATTTGCGGAAGAGTGGCAGCTCGACCTGGCAGCGGCTCACAAAAAACCCCGTGCCGGAGA
>JAGQJP010000463.1 GCA_020430585.1 Myxococcales bacterium
CTCTCCTCGCGCTCTGGGTCACGCTGCTGACGGTCTTCCTCTCCTCCAAGCTCTCCGATCCGAAGACGGTACAGGGGATCTCGGGGCTCTTGATCCTGCCGCTGGTGGCCTTCAGCCTGGTCGTGCTCTTCAAACGACTCTATCTCGGCATCGAGGTGATGATCATCGCGACGCCGATACTGCTAGCCGTGAACTGGCTCACCCTGCGCGCCGCGGTGGCGACCTTCCAGCGCGAAACGATCCTCACGCGCTGGAAGTGGTAAACCGAACGCCACAGTCTCGGCGAGGCGTGGTATCGTCGAGAGATGGGAGGACGCGATGAACAAACTCATCACTTCGATCACCGTCGGCTTCGACTTTTCCGATAACGCGCGAGAGGCGGCGAAGTGGGCGGCGGCGATCGCCGAGCGCTCGGCCAACGCCACGAAGGTCACCCTCGTCACCGCCTATCCCGGGCATATGCCGCGCGAGGTACGCGACGATCTGGAACAACTGCAGGCGTCGGAAGAGGGTGCCGCTCGCGAATTGATTCGTCAGCGAATGCGTGACGACGTGGCGGAGCACGGTTTCACGGATGAAGACGCGAGCTACGAGGTGATGGACGGCGTCAAGTCACGCTGGCCCTTCGCTGCGCTGATCTCGGCCGCCAACTCACTGAACTCGGACCTGTTGATCGTCGGCGCGACGGGCATGGGGCGACTCCAACGCTTTCTGGTCGGCTCGACGGCCGAGCGTTTGGTGCGAAAGTCGAAAACACCGGTCCTCGTCGTCGCTCAAAACCAGCTCCCCGTCGAGCGCATCCTCTGCCCGATCGACTATTCGCCCGTCAGCCTCGAGTCGCTGAACTGGGCGGTGACGATGGCGCGCTTGTTCGAAGCGGAGCTCGATGTGATGCACACCGTCGAGCTCGCGCCGGGCGCCGAAATCGACGCGCCCGGGCGGCGACACATCTCTACCGATCTGCGCACAGAGCTGAACCGCAAGGCGATGACCGAAGCCGAACAGCAGTTCGCCGACGCGCTCGAGGAGTTCGATTTCTCGGGGGTCAGCTGGCACCGCGTGCTGCGCCCCGGCAATCCCGTGCACGAGATCCTGCAGCGCACCGAAGAGCTGAGCTATGGCTTGGTCTGTATGGGCAGCCTCGGTCTCGACCATCTACAGGGGATGGTGATCGGCAACACCGCCGAGCGCGTGCTGCGCAGCTTGCCGACGTCGCTGTTGACGGTCAAGCCGCAGGAGTTCGAGGTCGACGAGCGGTTCCTCTGACACCGATCGCCCGACTGCGCCACACACACACACGCCATTTGACACGACCGGGCATCATCTGCCACGATCGGGCGACATTTTCAAAGGAGGGCCCGATGCCCAAGCTCAAACTCAGCTATTTCGATTTCCACGGCGGGCGCGGTGAGCCAGCGCGGCTCGCGCTCCATATCGCCGACGTCGCATTCGAGGACCACCGTGTTCGCGGGCCCGAGTTCCGCGAGCTCAAACCCGAGCTCCCCTACGGTTCGCTGCCCGTGCTCGAGATCGACGGTATCATCGTCGCCCAATCGACGGCGATCAACCGCCTCGTCGGTCGGCTGACGGGGCTCTATCCGGACGACCTCGTCCAGGGCGCGCTCTGCGACGAAGCGATGGAGGCCGTCGAAGATGCGCGACATCTGCTGGGGCCGAGCTTCTCGATGCGCGACGACGAGAAGAAGGCAGCTCGAGAAGCTCTGGCCGACGGGGCACTGCGCAACCATCTAGGTTGCCTGCAGGCGCGCCTCGCCCAGCGCGGCGGCAAGTATTTCGCCGATCAGCGGCTGACCATCGCCGATCTGAGCGTCTTCGTGCTGACGCGCTACATCACCTCGGGGACCCTGGACCACATCCCGACCGATCTTCCCGAGCGCGCCGCGCCGCTCCTGTTGGAACACCACGACGCGGTGAAGAGCCACCCGAAGATCGCCGCGTACTACGCCTCGCGCTGAGCGCCGAGCCCGTCACTTTTCCGGCCACGAGAGAAAACGGTAGGAGACGATCGGTCGCACATCGACCGTCCCGTCGACGTAGCTCGCCTCGAGACGCTCGCGCACCTGCGGCGGGATCGCGAAGCGCAAGAGCGTGTTGCGGTCGCTCTCGACCCCGTAGGAGTTGGGGAAGTCGCGTCCGCTCTGGATGTCGTAGACCGCCCAGAAGCGGCCTCGGTCGGCCTGCTTGGAGACCCAGTCGCTCTCGTCGCTGATGTAGTCGAAGACCGTCGTGATGATCGTGCCCGTGCCGTCTCGGTTGTCGATCACCTCGATGATCCGGCTCTGGTTCGGCCAGTCGATCACCGCCGAGGTCTCGAGCTCCCAGAAGCCGTGCATCGGCTCCTTGTCGCTCGGGGCGACGTGCGCCGTGATCTTGTGGCGATGGCTGTGGGCCCCGACCCAGAGGATCACGTTCGGGTACTCGAAGAGCACCGCTTCGAGCTCCGCCGCCGACACATCCTTCGGGTCTTTCGGACCAAAGGTGTCGGGGTTGGTGATCGAGCTGATGTAGTGGTGGGCGGTGACGATCACCAGGTTTTTCTCGTCTTGCGCCTTCTTCAGCTCGGGGATCAGGAACTCTTCGAGCTGTTTGCGATCGATCGAGCCCTCCGACGAGCCGTCGGCGACGCTGTTGGCCGTGGTGTTGAGGGCGATCACCCGAATCGGCAGGGTCGCATTCGGAATGCGGCTCCAGTGGGCGGTGTCGTCGTCGATGTTCTGTTGCGTGAAGCCGTGGCCGTCGGGCACGGTGTTGGTGCCGAAGAGCGTCTTGAGCCAGGTGTTGCGCGTCATCGGTCGGCGCTCGAAGTCCGAGGGAATCGGCCCCTCTTTCTGGCGGATCTGGCTGATCTTCGGCGCATCCGCCGTCGGGGTGATCACCGCGCGGGACCAGTTGCCGATCGCCGTCTTGTAGCGATCGTCGTTCTCCAGGGCGAGCTGCTGCTGGGCGGGCGTGAGCGAGAAATCGAAGCAGTTGCTGCAGCCGTCGTCCGCGGCGGCGAGATCGGAAAAGACCTGGCCCAACGCGCCATTCGGAAAGACCGCCGAGATCACGCCGTTGATCAGCCCATCGTGATTGCCGAAGACCGTGAACCAGGGCAGCCCGGGGTAGAGCCCCTCGGGTTGAAAGGGATCGTTGGCGTCGTTGTCCGGTCCGGGAACGGGATCGTCGTCGGCACCGCTGTCGGGGTCGATCAGCTTGCCCTCGAGGACACCGAGAAACCACATCTGTTCGTTGGTCTGGTTGTTGTTGATGTTGTCGCCGGTCAAGAGCAGGAAGTCGAAGGGGCGGTAGTGATAGCAGAAGCGGTTCACCGTGCGGACCACCATCTCGAACATGTGCAGCGACCACATCTCCTGCGGACGCCAGGTCGCGGTGATCACCGCGTCGAAGTTCATGTCGCGCATCGGCGACTCTTCGTCGATGATCTGCATGTCCGTCACCTGAACGAAGTAGCTCAGGCTCGTCGGCGCGCCGCTCGGCGTGGGATCGGCGACCGTCGAGGCCTTGAGGTCATCGCGCGGGACGAAGGGCTCTCCCGGCCCCTCGAGGGTCTTGCCCCACTCTGGCTTGGTCTCGTCAGTGCCCTTCTGGATCGCCACGACCCCGACCCTCGTGCGGCGCAACGTCGTCACGGGCGGGATCGGCGAGTTGTAGTCCACGTCGACGGCGTCGCTCTGCTCGCCGAGCCCATCGCTCGCGTCATCTTCGGTGCTCAGGTCGGCGAGGTCGGCGCCGCCCGGCTCGGCGTCGAGATCCGCGAGCTCTCCATCGCTGGTGCTGACGGCGTCGCTCTTGGCGTCCGCGGGGGCATCCGAACGCTTCGAACAGGATGGCGCGACGAGCACCAGAACGAGAAGGAGAGATGAGAGCCAGATCGCACGCATCGCAGCACCACCACCGATTGAACGCTGTGAAGAAAATGTACCGGATTCGAACACGACTCTCAAGATTCTTTAACCGGGCCTTCACATTCGGACGTGACGTCGGGCTGGATCAGCGACGGATCGGGTTGCCAGCGAGCCGAAACTCTGATAGATGCAACCCATCGCGTTCGTGGCGCGATGCGGACGCCGTGGCGGACGAGCCGGGCGGGCGGGAAGCGGAGATCGACCGTGCACGAGCTGATCGTCGACGAGATTTTCTACAGCATTCAGGGCGAGGCGCGTGATGCCGGGCGCCCTTGCGTCTTCTTGCGCCTCTCGCTCTGCGACCTGCGCTGCCACTACTGCGACACCAAATACTCCTGGAAGCGCGGGCGGGAGCTCTCCTCTGACGAGGTGCTCGCGGCGCTCGCTGGCCACCGCTGCCGACTGATCTGCATCACCGGCGGAGAGCCGATGCTGCAACGGGACGCGCTCCTTCCGTTGATCGACGCGCTCTTGGGCGCGGGCTACGAGCTGATCCTCGAGACCCACGGCATGGCTCCCCTCGACGGCGTTCCCGACGCGGTCTGCAAAGTCGTCGACGTCAAGATTCCGAACAGCTTCGGCGTGGTCAAAGGGGTCGACAAAGAGGCGCTCTACCCGACGCTCGAGCACAACCTCACGCTGCTCGGCGATCGTGATCAGCTGAAGTTCGTGATCGGCTCCCGCGACGACTTCGACTGGGCCCTGCGGTTCGTCGAGCGCCATCGCCTCGGGCCGCTCGGCGATCGACTGCTCTTCTCGCCGAGCTACGGTGTCGTCGAGCCGCACGACCTCGCCGAGTGGCTGAAGACGAGCGGGCTCCCGGGACGCTTGAACCTGCAGCTCCACAAGCTGATCTGGGATCCCGAGAGCCGGGGTGTCTAACGACGGTCCCCGAGGCGCACCGCACGCACCCGAGGCGCATCAGCGCCGATACCGTCGGGCGATGCCCGTTCGCATGGAGATCCGCATGTCGCCGTCGACTTCGCAAACGAACCGAGCTCTCTGGAACGACAGGAACCGTCTCCGGCGCTACCCGCGATCCTCGGTAGGGGTGCTGCTCGTACTGGCTCTCGTCGTCGTTCTCGGGGGCTGCTCCGCTGGCTCACGCGGTGAGAGCGACCAGGCAGGGCACGGCGACGCGACGCTCGGCGATCTCGTCGTCGCCGATGTCGACGCATCGATGCCGCATGACACAGACCTCTGGGTCCCCGACGATCTGTTCGATGCGAGCGAATCCGACGCCACAGAATCCGATGGGGTCAGTGGCGACGCCAACGCCGACGGCACGACGACGAACGACGGGAGCGACGATAGCACAGCCCCCGTCAGCTGTTCGGTCGCGGGCGTGGCGGGCAGCTGCATCGACGTCTCGGAGTGCGCGGCGCTCGGCGGGCACAGCTCGACACCCGGCTACTGTCCGGGCCCGACGGAGATCCAGTGCTGCACGGCGAGCCCGAGCGTCTCGGACAACCCGCCGCTCCCCGCTGGCTGGAAGCTGATGTCCCAGGCCGCCGTGACCCCCGAGATGACCGCCTGGGCGATCGAGATCCTCCACGACCCGGCGACCTATCCGATGTTCTCGACGACGACCAAGACCTTCGGCACGCTGACCGTCCTCGCCCGCGTCGAATGGCACCCGCCCGATTTCCAGAACAACAAGGTGCACCGCGGTGTGACGCTCTACGTCCCGATCTGAGCCCGGCGACTCCTCAGAGCCCTGCGTCGACACGCAGCGTCAGTAGCTCGTGAAATCGCGGGGACGAGAGACAGTCGGGACGCCCCGACGAGAAGCCGGTCGCCGCGTCGCGCAACAAAAACGGCGCAACGTCATACCGTCGGACGATCTCCCCGTTGTCGGGCGGGAAACGGCGCCAGGACTCGACGAGATCGGCGGCGAAGCGCTGATTTTCGGAAAGATTTTTCGCGTTCTGCAGCACGAGCGACTCATCGCATTCGAGACGAGAGCGCACGCGACCACCGAACTGACCGCTCGTCTTGAGCGCTCGGGCATTGAGGATCTCGACGCGTCGAGCGGTGTCGACGTCATCTCGCCAAGCTGCGACGCGCACGCGGGCGACGCTGCGCGCGTCCCCCTCGCGAACGCGGTGCAGCCCGGCCTCTGCCTTCAGGTAGCCAAAGGAATAGGGCCCGCGAAGCCCAAAAACCACGGGATCGTCGTCCGTGCAGGGCTCCACGATCCAATCGAAGAACAATTTGCGCTCCTCGGCCCAGGCTCGATAGGTCTGAAACAAGAGATCACGCGCGCGGCGACCGGGCGTGCCGCCAACTCCGTGGATCGCGACGATCGCGTCCAGACGCCCCTCCCCGCGATCGAGGATCAAGAGCTCCCGCTTCGCGTTCTCCACCGTCCGTTCGAGGCGCGCGAGGGAGTGGCCGCTCTCGTCCAACACGCCACGCGTCAGCACCGACGCCAACAGCTTCTCTCGTAGCTCCAAGGCCCATTCGCGCAGACGCGCCAGACGATCGAGAATTGCCTGGTAGCGCTCGAGATCGCCGATCGTCGAGGCGACCCAGCGGCTGTCGGTCCAGAACGCCGGATCCTGCTTGAGCTGCTGAAGGCGGACGATCTCGCTCTCGACGAAGGCCTCGTCGCGAGCGCTGGCGATCTCTTCGATCTGCAGAGACGAGCGGTCGAGCTGCTCGAGCAGCGTCGCGCGTGAGAACTTGGACGCTTCGTCATTGGCCTGCTGTTCGCGCCCTTTGCTGGCGCGGCGCGAGTCGGCGGTCTCGAGCGCCCGCACGCGAAGCCCTCGCTCGCCGCGGCGCTCGACCCGGAGGATCGATCCCGCCTCGATCTGCTTGTCGGTGAGCACCATCGCCAAAGGCACGACGATCTCGCGCTGGATCACCCGCTTGAGCGAACGAGCGCCGTAGCGCGGATCGACGCCCGAGCTGACGATCAGATCGAGGACCTCGTCGGGAACGTCGACGATCAGGTTGCGCTGGGTCAACCCGTCGCGGCGCAGCACGGAGTCGAGCTCGAACTTGGCGACCTGGCGCAGCTGGGAGCGGGAGAGGGGATGGAAAACGGCGATGTGCTGAAACCGATTCAGAAATTCGGGCCTGAACTCCTGCTCGAGGGCGTCGCGAATCTTTTCGGCGCCCCGATCGACGCCGTCGGCACTCTCGGCAAAACCCAACGAACGAGACGCCGCCTCGGCGCCGACGTTCGAGGTGGCGATCAGGATCGTGTTGCGGCAATCGACCAACGCGCCCTGCGGCGGCGCCAGGCGCCCCTCGTCGAGCAGGCCGAGAAAGAGGTCGCGGATGTTGCTGTGCGCCTTCTCGAGCTCATCGAAGAGCACGACCTGGAAGGGCTGGCGGCGGATCGCGTCGAGCAATTTGGCCGGCCGATCGGGCCGCGTCGGATCCCCGACGAGCATCTCGAAGGAGTTGTAATCCTTGAATTCGCTGAGGTCGAAGCGCAGCAGCCGCTTCGGGCTGCCGAAGAGGAACTCCGCCGTCAGCCGAGCGAGCTCGGTCTTGCCGACCCCCGTCGGGCCGACGAAGAGAAAGGTGCCGATCGGCCGCGACGGGTCGTTGAGCCCAGCTTTGAAGAGTGCGATCGACTCGACCACATTTTCGATCGCCCCCCGCTGCCCGACGAGCCGCTCGCAGAACCAGCTGCGAATCTCGTTCACCGAGCGATGAGCGCTCGACGAGATGACGAAGCGCGGCAACCCGGAGTAGATCGAGAGAACCCGCTCGATCAACTCGGTCGTCACGGGAACGGGCTCGCCGATCTGCGCCTTTTGCGCCTGGTAGTCGAGGACCTGCGCGAGCAGCTTAACCGCTGGGCCGGGTTGACAACGCTTGGGCAGGAAACGCGAGGTCAGCGCGATCAGCGCGTCGCGACACTCGGACGCGAGCGCCTCGGGGGCCCGACTCTCGACGATGGCGCGCACCTGCTCGTCGCTCAGCGGCGGGACGGGTATGCCGACGAAGAGCTTGGCCAGGCGCGGGTGGCGCTCGATCTGCTCGACGACGTGTGGCGTCGCCTCGCCGAGAAGCAGCAGCCCGTCGCCGTCGCAGAAGGGTCCCATCGCGTCGAGCAGATTCGACGGCGTACTCGAGGTCTTGCCCGTATGCACCAGGTTCTCGACGTCGGTGACGTAGAGCACGACCCAACGGGCGATCGCCTGTTCGCAGATCTGGGTCGCCTTGGTCTGCCACTCGCCGAGATAGCGCGTGCCGCTGATGATCGCCGGCGTCGAGAGCTGGTGCAATCCCATCGGATCGTCGCGCAGGGCGTGCGCCACAGCGTGGACGACGGCGGTCTTGCCCGCACCCGCCTCGCCCGTCAAGAGGACCGATCGGCCCGAACGGAGCTGAGCCAGCACCTGCGAGACGATTGCGTCGCGAAACAAGGGCTGGGGCAGCCGCCCGCCCATGGCGGCCTCACGCAGGTCGGTCGAGGATTCGTCTAGCGCGTTGTCGTACATTTTCGCTTCGGTCATGGTTGTCGATTCCCGCGAATCGTACCC
>JAGQJP010000464.1 GCA_020430585.1 Myxococcales bacterium
ATCGAGGATATCCGCCGACGATTCGTGAGATCGGCGCGCACATGGGCATCGGCTCGACCAATGGGGTCTCCGATCACCTCAAGGCGCTCGAGCGCAAAGGCTATCTCGAACGTGACCTGCTGAAATCGCGGGCCCTCAAGCCCGTCGGGCTGACCGGGCGTTCGATCGAGATCCCGATCATCGGCCGCGTCGCAGCGGGTTTGCCGCTTCTCGCCGAAGAGAACATCGAGGATCGTGTCACGATCGACCACTACTTCGTCGGCACGAACAAGCCGGTCTTCGGTTTGCGCGTCGTCGGAGAGTCGATGATCGAAGATGGGATCTACGATGGTGACTACATCTTCGTCAAGAAGCAGCTGACCGCCAGTGCCGGCGACATCGTCGTCGCGCTGATCGAGGGCGAGGCGACGGTGAAGCGCTTCTATCCCGAGGGTGACCGCATTCGCTTTCAGCCAGCAAACTCCAGCATGTCGCCGATCTACGTGTACAAACGCGAGTTCAAAGAGACGCAGATCCTCGGAATCGTGGTCGGCGTCTACCGCAAGATGTAGCGGCGCTCGCGCCCTGGCGGTGGAACGTGCCGTTGCCGCCGACGCGAGGATGATCGTGACGTCACACGAGCGGACAGAGAGCCGACGCGCGCGTGGTCCGTCGTCCACGAGAGCTCCTAGAGCAGTCGCAGCTGCTCTGGAGCGGTTTCCAGCGGTCGGTCCGGCTCGAGGCGGCCGTCGCCACGAATATGGAGCAGCGTGATCCCCCGCTCACGAAGAACCGGCGCCAATAGGCGCGCGCGATGACAACCCGTTGGGTCCTCCTCGGCGCACATCAGGGCTGTCGTCGCTGTCTGCGCCAACGCCACCAACCGCTCGATCCCATCGAGAAAATCTTCCGCCACTGCGCGCGTCCCGCAGTCGAGACGGCCGTCGTCGCCGTAGTAGGCCGCCCCCTCGGGACGGCCTCCAAGCTCTCGGCCAAAAAAATGGTAGCCCAGCGCGATCTCCTCGAGCGCCCGCGCCAACGGAGCCTTGGAGAAGTGCGCAACCCACTTCGAGTAGGGCTGTGACCCAACGTCGACGAGCTGTCGAACCGAGAAACGCCCGAGCAGCTCGATGAACACCTCGAATGAATGGTTCGAGTGCCCGACCGTGTATAGCGTGAGCCCTGTCATCCAGCTCGCTCTCCCTACGACCCAATGCCTGGCCGTGCTCCGCCCGTTTGCCGACGCCGCGGGCCGTGCTCCCCGTTTGCCGACGCCGCGGGCCGTGCTGCCCTCGGCCCGTTTGCTCTTTGGGCGCTTGCGAGAATGGGGAGCTCGATGGGGGCTGTGCCGCGCGCCCAGCGAGAGGGCTCGGTTCCGGTGAGCATGGGCGCGACGTTCGGGCGTGGGGATCGGCGCAGCACGGCCTGCCTAGTTGCAGTTGGTGCCCTGGCCGATCACGATGTCGACGGTCACCTCATCAGAGGTGCGGTTCTCGGTGTCGAGCACAGCGAGACCGATCTTGTACGTTCCGGCGATGTCCGGGCTGAGGAAGGCTTTGTCCTTCCCGGTGTGGCTCAGAAAGACGCGGCTCGTGGCGGGTTTGGCGAGGATCTTCCACTCGTACTGCACGAGAGTCCCCTCTTTGGCTTGGCTCCCAGAGCCGTCGATGGTGACCTGATCGCAGGTCGTGAAGCCATTGTAGTTCGATGGGCTGCCGAGGTTTGCCACCGGCTTCTTGTTGTCATCGGAATCGACGACGGCGAAGAGCACGATGTTCTGCGTGATGTTCCCGCCGAGTTGGAGCGTCACCTGCCCGGTCAAGGTGATCGGAAAGAGCGAGTTGTCGGCGATGTTCACCGCGTTGAACGTCACGGGCATCGCCAGCACACCGCCGGCGGGTACACCCGTCGTCGCCGAGAGCTGGTCGGGGCTGAAGCGGGCGCCCTGGGAGTTCGCGATGAAGACCGATTGGACGTTGCCGATCGCGTCACCTCGGTTCTCCAGCACCAGCGTGCGCACCTGACTCCCGCCATTCTTGACGTAGAACGTCAAGGAGCCATTCGGCACGATCTGCAGGTCGGATTGCGGCGTATTGCTGAACAGTTGGATAACGTACGGCGACTGCGACAGGTCGCTCGAATCGATGCTGATCGACGCCGGCGTCGCCGAGCTCGTGTTGAGGGTCACCGAGAACTGCAACGACTCCCCCGACTTGACCACCTGTTTCTGTCCGGTGACGAAGCCGCTGATCGAATAGTTGCCCGACTCCGTCGAAGGGGTGATCGAGATGTTGTTGATCGTCAACACGCCGATGCCAGAGTTGCGGATCGTAAAACTCTTGGTCTGGCCGATCGAGCTGAGCGTGATGTAGGGCGTGCCATCCTCGGTCGAAACCTGGATCCGCGGCTCTTGCGCGCTGCTCCCGAGCGTCACGCCGAGGGCGGCGTTGTTCGGATCGTTGGACTCGATCACCAGCGTTCCGCTGTCGGGACCGCCGTCGACCGGCGCGTATTCGACCGAGATCGTGCAGCTCTTTCCGGAGCCGAGCGTCAGGTTGGCCTGGCACGTCGTCGAGGCCGTGTCGGTCAAGATCTTGAATTTGTTCGCCGAGGTGCCCGTCGCCTGAATCTTGAAGTCGCGGATGAACAGATCCCGCGAGCCTTCGTTCGAGACCGTGACGGTCTCGCTCTTGGGGCTCGAGGGCGTCGCGCCGGGGAAGCTCAGGCTGCTCCGGTCGACGGTGATCTGGGGAAACGACTGAGGCACCCGGTAAATCAGGCGCAAGACGGGGAAATCCGTGTCGTTGCTGCCGATCAACAGGGTCGTCTCGCGCTTGTCCTGCAGATCCTCGGCGAGTTGGGGAGCGTAGCGCACCTTGACCTGAATCGAGGTGTCCGTCGGCAGCGTGATCGGCAACGTCCGCGAGAGGCAATCAACAGGATTCGCCTCGTTCTGACACATCGTGACGCTGGTGTTGCGCTGGCCTTCCCATTCGAACTGGCTGATCACGAGATCCCGCGTGCCGGTGTTCTTGATCGTCACCGTCTGCGTGTTCGGCTCCCAGCCCGGCGGCACGATGTCGAAGTCGATATAGACGTTGCCGCCCGACTCGATCTTCAGCGTCTCGACGACCAGATTGGGTCCATCTTCCCGTGAAATCCCCGAGTTGCAGCTGGCCAAGAACCAGCCCGCCGCGAGCAATGCGAGGCCGCAAAAAGCCGCGACGCCCCACCCTCGATTGCGCTCTTCTACCATCTCGCTTCCCCTCGCTTCCAACGAAAAGCCAAACATATAGCAGAGGCTGACGCTAAACTCAAGCGCTGGCGTCGGCCTTTTTGCCCTGACCGGCAGCGATCCCACTAATCAATTGTATTGGAAGCACATCGCCGTGTATTCGACGCGAATTTTCTGGTTGGCCTGCGGCACGTTCGCTTGATCGAAGATGATGCTGTTGGAATCGGCGGCAAAGGTCCATCCGCTGGACTTCTGGACGTTGTCGACAAAGACCTTGATCGTGCTTTCGACCGGAGCCCGTGTGAGGAAGAACTGCACCTTGAGGCCGAAGGCGCGGTTGCCGATCTTCTCGAGCGTTTGCGAGAAGGTCGGACTGCAGATGCTCTCGACATCTCCGTTGGTCGCGTTGGCCACCTCGATATAGCGCTTTCCGTACTCTGCCGAGCCGAACTCGTTGGTGCACCCCCCCTTCGGACCGACGATGACCGAGACGTGCATCAGGCCATCATTCTGATAGCCCTTGATATTTTTGAAGAAATCAATGTAGAAGTCGGTTCCGCCGGGAGATTGGTCCTCTTCGTCGGAGATGATCACGATCTCGAGGGACGCGTCCTCGCGCAGGAACCCGCGGTTGTATCCACCGCAGATGTTCTGGACGCAGAGATCGGCCCCCGGGCAGTCCGCGTCCTGGGCACAGCTGAGCCCCGTGTCTGTGATCAGCGGCGGCGTGAGGGCGATGCGCGCCGCCTCGAGTCCAGCCTCCTGGGCCCCGCTGTAGCCCGTACCGACCTTGATCGTCGACTTGAACTGGCTCTCGACAACGGTGTAGTCCGGAGGCGTACCGAGCTTGATGATCCGCGGATCGCCTCGGAGCTTGCCGCGATTGGAATTGTTCTCTTCGATCTCGACGGTTACGATCCCGAGCTGGAAGTCGGAGTTCCACTTCTTCGCCTCTTTGATCAGCGCGTCGAAATTCGCCGAGAGGTTATCCTGCTCTTCGCCCATCGAACCAGAGTTGTCGACGACGAAGAGGATGTCGACTTTCTGACCGCTCAGCTGGACGAACTCGTCGACCTGGAAGTCGCTGTCGGTGCCCTCGCCCTTCATCGGGATGACGAAGTTGGCGTTGTTCTGATCCGACGACTGAATCAACAGGTTGCACGTGTCGGTGCCGAGATCGGTCGGCTCGTAGTAGACCTCGATCGTCACGGGCTGCGTATTGGTCACCTCGATCGGCAAGATCGGTAGGTTGAAGAGCTTGAACTCGCCCGGGCAGTTCTGCGGCTCGATCTTGGTCACCTCGAGGGGCGCCGTCCCGGTGTTGTAAATCGTCACCTTCCGCTGCTGCGAGGCGCAGCCGACGCGGACGAGACCGAAGTCG